>NZ_JAFLWG010000034.1:0-28951 GCF_017316315.1 Enterococcus sp. DIV1298c
TGAAATAAAAAAATAGAGAGAAAAATAAATAACGACAAAAAGATTTAAAAGAACAAAAGGGCAATAATTTTAATCCGCTGAGTGCAGCTTTTTTTCTAGGTTCGAATAAAATTATAAATAGATTAAAAATTAATGAGGTGCTACACTTTGTGTATCGACAAAGCGCTTTGTTGCAGAATTTTATTGGTATGCCAACAAACATATTTCCAAAATATAAATAAGTTATATTAAGCATTCATCACATTTTACACGGTGAAAAAGTTAGGGGAGGTTAAAAATAGTGACTAAAAAGTCAAAATTAAAAAAACGTTCTTTGGGTATAATTACAACAAGTATGCTTTTGCTTTTGCCGGTCGGACAGGTGCTAGCAATCGATATTCACGCACCTGATATTCAATCAGATGAGTTAATGAGCGATCAGTTAGTTGTTCCCGATGAACCAATCGATGTTGAAGTACCAGAGTCAATTTCTGGAAACAATGAGGAAACTTCTTTTGAAGAAGTTCAGGAGATTCATGAAGAAAATCAAGCAGAAGTAGTTTTACCAGAGCAAGAACAATCATCAATAGTAGATCATTCAGAAATAGCAGAAGACGAGTTAGATGTACCTAAGGAGTTAGAAAAAATTGCTTTACCACCTGGAGTAAATGCCGTATATACAGGTCAAGTCGGTACGATTCCGTGGGTGATCGATGATACTGGGACACTGACATTAGGTTCAGGGATTTTTGATGAAGTGAATGATGTGGGAGGAAATTACGAATCAACGGATTATTTTAATCATACGGCATATAGTGATTCAATTACTAGAATCGTGCTAACTGGACCAGTTGTACTGCATGGAAGTCAGCGAGGAACAAAAAACTTTGCGCCTCATGCTGGTGGTGCTGATTCTACAAGACAAGGATTCTTTGCTTACTTGAGCAATCTACAAACGATTGAAGGAATGCACTATCTTGATACTAGTAATGTGACCGATATGAATAGTATGTTTCTTCGCTCATCTGGGTTACTAGAACTAGATGTCTCAAGCTTTGATACGAGTAATGTTATAAATATGGGGCAAATGTTTACTGAATTGGGAAATTTAAGAAAGTTAGATGTCTCTAGTTTCGAAACACATCAAGTAACAGACATGAGTCATATGTTCCGTGGATTAATAAGCGTGGAAGAGTTGGATGTTTCTAATTTTATTACTAGTCAAGTGACTGATATGGCGGGTATGTTTGCTAGTATGAACAGTCTTATTGAACTAGATGTTTCAAATTTTGACACGAGTAACGTCACAGAGATGTGGTGGATGTTCGCGAGTATTCGAAATGTAAAGTCACTTGATTTATCAAATTTTGATACGAGTAAAGTCACTCGAATGCATTCAATGTTTGCGGATGCTCGAAGTCTAACAATACTTGATTTATCTAGTTTTGATACCCGACAAGTTCGTAGTATGGGAGGAATGTTTGATCGTGTTCCGTTAGAACAATTGACTTTAGGTAGTGAATTTGTCTTTTATTTACTGGGTGGAAGCCCTGGACTTCTTCCGTTAACTAGTTCAGCAACACATCATCCGAATTGGCAAAATGTCGGTGAAGGAACTGTGGATGAGCCAAAAGGAAGTTTTGTATTTACTAGTGCGCAACTAATGTCAAACTACGACGGAGCAACCATGGCAGATACCTGGGTTTGGCAACCTAGAACCTTTTCAAATCTAATTATTGAAGCTGAAGGACAAGGAACTGTCTCCCCGGCTACCTCAACCAGTGTTGAACGTGGGGAAATGATTGATATCAGTGCAACAGCCGAATCAGGATGGCGTTTTTCTCATTGGCGGATCGAGAGTGGGGAAGGGACGATTGCAGATACCAATCAAGCAATAACTACTTTTGTTATGGGAGAAGAAGATACTAAATTGGTGGCGGTTTTTGAAGAATTGAATTCACTACTATCCATAAGAATCCCAACATCCGCTGTATTCAATACGACTTCTGAATCCAAGCATAGAGATATTGTTTCACCAGATTATGAGATTGGGAATGAGTCACCTTTTGCTGTTTTCGTAAATGTGGTCGAACCTACAGAGTTGAAGAATATGGATATCATTGAAGAGTTGAATGTGGCTGCTGATGGAGAAGAAAATGTCTTGATCAGTCAAGGAAGTGCCCATCAAACAGAGGCATTTCGTTTATTTGAATTAGCAACTGAAGAAACGAACACCTTCACATTCACAGGAACAGCAGAAGAATTACCAGAAGGAAGCAGCCACATCACGCCTACTTTCAACTTGGTTTTACGTTTCGTGCCAAATCTGTCGTAGCAGTATTTATCAAGAAAAACGAACAATAATCTTATTGGGGAAATGGAGAAAGAATGGATGGCTAAGAAAAATCAAAAGAAATGGATCGTATTGGGATTGCTTCTATTGATTATTGGTGGAGTCTTTTTATATTTCACTAATCAAGAGAATGAGCCTGTGCCAGTTGTTAGTGCGGAGTTGTTACCCGGTTTAAGGGATGCAAGTGACATTGAAATTGCAGAGCGTGCGCAAGAGATTGCGGATGCCAACTATTTTACTTTGCAAATAGCGCCGACAGCTATTTTTGAAGATGGGGAATCGGAAGGCTCAATTGAGATCGTGAATCCAGGAAGTAATGTGTATCCAATCGCGGTCGATCTCTTTTTAGCAGATTCGGAAGAAGTAATCTATTCTTCTGGATCCATTCATCCAAATCAACAAATCGTTGGCGCTAAATTAGATAAATCACTTGATAAAGGAGAGTATCAAGCTGTTGCACGCATCAATATCTATGATCCAGAAACGAATGAGCGTCAAGGAATTACGGAAGCAGAGATTTCCATCACTATCAATAATTAAATGAATGAAAGGAGAAACTTAATGCGTAAACTGAAACAATTTTTATTGTTTGTAGGAGTGATCTTTCTAGCTAGTTCTAACTACTATGTTCATGCCTCAGAAGACCAATCATTCTTCAAGCGTGTAGAAGGGCAAATCGGTAGTACCCATACACCACAAGAACCAGGAACAACTCCTGGTTCAAATGATGGGACAAAAGGAAATGACAGAGATGTATTAGTCGTTGATACATCAAGATTGCCGAACAGAACTCAGAGTAAACCGAGCTTACTCGCAAACTTGCCAAAAACGGGAAGTGAAGGGAACTTGTGGATACAATTAGCAGGTGTTCTTATGATTTTACTAAGTGTCCGCTTCCTTTTTTTAAAAAAAGAGGGACAGAAATAAATAATTTCTGAATGATACAAATTTCGTACAAGAACAAGAAATTATCGTACGTATCATCTAGCAGCTCCTACCAATTTTTGAGATTTTCTGCTATCTAGCCAGATGATTGTAAACAAACTAAGCAGAGTATACACCTGTAGCGTCTTGTTTTTTCACCACGTCATTCATTTTGATCAACATCCTAAGTTTACATCCACCACTAATACCAGAACTCGTGGGGGTTGATCATAATAAGTTTTCTTTGCTTAGATTGATAAATCGAAAGGTTTAGATGAAAACTGTATAAATTGGAAGTAGCTGTTACATGATGCGAACGATGATTTCTTGTTTGCAAATAAAACAATTGAACATGGAGGAGAAAATTTGATGAAGAAGTATAAAAAAATAGTCGGAACAGTAGCAATGATGGGTACGTTATTAGGAGCTGGAGCAGCTTCAGTTGCAGCCACCACATTTAATGGGGAGGCAGATGGAAATATACCAGTTACTGGACGTGTTGGCTTAGACAATACTGTAGACCCTGGGGAGATTCCGCCGACCAATCCAGATGAAATGATCAACGTAACAGTACCAACATCCGCGATCTTTTTTACAACTGGTGAGTCTGGGCATACTGTCGTTGAATCACCAAGCTATACTGTGACGAACAATTCAGCGTGGGATGTGAACATCAACATCACTGGTTTGGCAACTCCAACAAACCTAGATAGTCTATCCGCTTTAGAGTTAGCTGTAGTTGGTCAGAATACGACTATTCCGATTGTCACAAATGGAACAGCACTAAGTAATCCAACATCATTCATGTCTTTAACAAAAAATGCTGCTGAAGGTGGAACAGCACCTGTCGGAACTTTTGGATTTACAGGAACAGCAATTCCAAATACAAATACTTCAGATGTGATCGTTCCAACGTTTGATATGGTGTTGCAATTCCAAGCGGTTGTGCCAACTCCGTAAGGACTATATTAAAGCAAGGATTACAACAAATCTACGAAACAACGAGTAAGATGTTATAAATCAGGACGAGTAGAGAGCTGTATCATCAGCGATCTGGTACTTCCTAATAATTAAATAATTAACGTTCTATAAAAAAACAATTTGGTAATGAGCCATCATCCGTAACTATTTGAAGGATAAATTTCAAGGATGATGGCTTATTTTTTTACCACTATTGCTTCAAATTGTTGGACTTTAGAAATAAAAATGTTGGAGGGTCAAATGAAAAAAGTAGTTGGTAGTCTATTGATCATCTTGTCTTTTGTGGTTCTAAGTGGTTGTGCGAGCGGGGTCACAGTAAAGGATCTACAAGCAAACGATTGGACAGTGAAAGGCTTTGAGGATAGATCAGGCAATAAGATGATTGCATCTTTTTCCGATGATGTTATTACTTTTACCATTGATAGTTCAGAGGCAAGCATAAAAGATACAGCAGATGAGTTTGTAAGAGAAATGGCGTTTGAAATCAATTATCGTTTAGAAAAAGACATGATGACATGGGAAGATCCTGCTGGTATTAGCGAAGAAGCAAAATATAAAGTGTCCAGAGCGGACAGTAATATCGTATTAACACCAGATGAGGAGAATAAAGAGCATGAGGAGATGATTTTGATCCCTCATACAAGCAAAGATACAGATGATTCAAAATAAAAATTAAAAACGAAAGTTACGTATACAGGAGGAAGGAATCCAATGAAAAAAAGAAGCTTAGTCCACATACTCGTTACGGTTTTATTCGTCATTGTATTTGGTGCTTTTTTTAGTACGGATGTACAAGCAGATGAATCACTTTTCAAACCAACCACTGAGCGCGTAGGTGTCTGGTGGTGGGATACGAGTAATTTGAATTTAGCGCATAGCGAAAGTTACTTAGACTATGCAAAGAATAATGGGATAACAGAGATTTATTTGAATCAAACCGAGTTACATCGAGTAAATCCAAATAACACTTTTGGTCCAAATGGCACGATTAAGGCAGTGATCCCCACACAAAATTTTATTCAAGCAGCGAATGACAGGGATATTGATGTCTATTTGCTTCTTAGCAACGATGGAACTTGGCTAAACAATCCTAATCGTTTTCATTTATTGATGAAAGGGTACTTAGCTTATCAAAATGTAGCAAAAGATGCTCAGTTTGCTGGGGTACATTTGAATGTTGAGCCGAACCAATTAAGAGATAGCACTGGCGAGCGCTATTGGGATAAAGGATATGACGTACAAGCAAGGATGATGCAACAACTGATTGATTTTGCAGTTGATGCAACGAATGTATATGGAGATTACACAACCTTTGACTGGTCAACGGGAATGTGGTGGGACCGTGACAGATATCCAGTTACGTATCGTGGTAAAAAAACACTACTCTATCGAGCAATGATCGAAGAAGCGAATACGACAGTAGTGATGTCTTTTAGAACGACAGCAAATGCGATTGCAGAGGCTTCTAAAAACCATCTAGCATATGCTCGAAATGTTGGAAAACCAATTATTCTCTCAGGTACAGTGTTTTTATCTGGAGAGGAACCAGATAAAGCACCAAATGCTCAGTTTGTTGGATTTGGAAGAGACTATATGCATAGGGAACTTGCAAAGGTTCCAGAATATGCGCTGAAATGGGCGGATGATGCGAATGGCGGAGCGTCGGATAAGCATTTAGATGTGCATATTGCCTTCCATGAAATGATGACTTGGCGGCATTGGGAGAGAAGAGAGCGATAGTCCATTGAAGTGGATAAAACCATGATGATTCCAATAAATTATTCACTCAGGTATGAAAAAAATATTAAATATATCTAGAAATTTTCTATGTGCCTTTCTCCTACGTTTATTTGACGAAGGAGAAAGGCATGTTTTTTTATTTAATGCATATTTTTATAAGTTACTAAAGCAAGGTCGACAAAAAACGATAATTGCAAATTGATTTTTGAGGAGAATCAAGAACTTGAGTTTGTGGATAATAAGCAAAAATAAATAAATTGTTATAAATCAGCTGTTTTTATGTGAGGAGAACCAGCTTTTTTTGGATTATAGAGAATTAGTAACTAATAAGATTGATCAATTGGCAATAATAGTCCTACATATTTGGAAAAATTACTTCGTTGGTAACTCTGCTTATAACAGTAGGAGTCATTTGGAATCCTAGGAAAAATATAAAAATGGGTATGAGCATTCATTTAGAAGACGTTGTGTAACTATTGAATAAATCATAACTACCATAAGGTTTAGTAAGCAAAATAGAACGAAAAAAACTGCCAGTTTTACTTTTATTTTTTCTCTCAAGTAGAAACAATATAGTTTATCATTCCGCTTGGTTGTGTTATTTATATTTAGAGAGGAAGATAAGGTGAGGTGGAAATATTGAAAGACTTACAATTAGCATTTATCAGTAATCGGACGACGAGCCGTTTGTTTCGAATATTGAGCATGATCGAACGAAGACGATTCTTTACGATTGGAGAAGTGGCGGAAAAAATCCAAGTGACACAACGAACGATTGCGAATGATATCAAGTACATCAAAGACTATTTTGATGATTGTATCAGTTTAGAATCAGGCAATAGTGGAATCTTTTTTAAAGAAAAAAAACCTTCGATATACCAAGAAAGAAAACAAAAATTATTAGAAAATGAATGTTTATTTGAAATCATAGGGAATATTTTTTTAGGGAAATTGTCGAATATCGATGAACTTGCACATTTCTATCATTTTTCAGAGAGTACCTTTCGGCGATTATTGAATCGATCAACGACAGTTTTAAAAAGTTATGGACTAGAATGGGTATCTAATCCCTTATCGATTGAAGGACGAGAAGCTAATTTGCGGAAATTCTTTAAAGATTTTTATTATGAAGGAGTAGAAACGCCCTATACGCTTGTTCCTGATATTGAATTACATGAGTTGGTTTTAAAAAAATTAAGCAATAAACTGGGCCAAGATGAGGTTGGATCTGGAACTACGCCGGCAGCATTTTATTATACTTTTTATATTGCAATCAAACGTGCAGGGCTTGGTTTTTCTATAGAGATTCCTAGAAAATTAGCAAAATTAGCATACAAAGCAAAGAATTTCTCTCTCCTTCATTCTTTGAAAGAGGACATCAAAAAACTTTATATGGTTGAATTATCAAAAGAAGAATTCGCGTGGATCTATTTAGTCACTATCTGCAAGCGTACCCTAGATCAAGAGGAATCAGAGAAAAATTTTTATAAAGAATTTCATGTAGGCACAGAAATTTCTCAACTTACCAATCGATATCTCAAAGAATTTGATTTTCCAAAAAAAATTGATCCAAAAGTCACAACATTCTTACGTTCGTTTTTTTACCTCTTTATTACCTAGCAGAAGAAGTATTGAACGCCGCCCATATTGATTTGATTGTAACAAATTACAATCGTTATCTTTTGGATTACATTATTGAGAGCGATTTTCTTTTGTTAAAAGCTGTTCCAGATGAACATGATTGGCAACGATTAGAAAGAAAAATAAATCCTTATCGTAAAACATATAACTAATGTTTTTCCACAGTTGCTAATAAAAATAGCGACTGTTTTTTTTCATTTATTTCAGACGTTAATGAAATAGATGATTTTATTTCATTAAAAAATCAATGTAATCTTAGTGAAGTAATAAACATGCAAGTTGACTTACAGAACATTTGGGAAAGATTTATCTTCGAGCCAACAAAAAATGACAGTTAATAAAAAGAATGTCTAAACTTTGTTCGCTATAAGTTTCTAATTGGAATAATACAGTAGGTCAAATACTAGGAGGAGTGGTATGAAAATAAATACAATTAGCCGAACCGTTGGAAAGTTATTATTGATCATGGTTTTACTTTTACCCCATCTCCCATTTCCACTAGCCTATGCGCATGATCATTCAAGCTCTTCTGATAATCAGGAAGTAACAGCGACTTCGGAATATCCAGAAAAGTCAGAAGAATCAGAAAAGAGTAATCGTACGACTGAATATCGTTTAGAGTTAGTAGCAAGTCCACCAGCTGGCGGTAATCCTAGACGAACTGATTCGGCAGGATCGAATGTGGTATGGCTCCGTGTAGGAGATAGTCTGGGGAATATGAATGCATTTCCTAATCCCGGCTACCGATTTTTACGTTGGGAAGTCGCTTCAGGTCCAATATTTATATTTCATCCAACTAGCCAGGATCTTGCTGTAAGCCAAAATGGAGCTGGAAACTCTGTGATTCGTGCAGTCTTTGAACCAGTTCAAGGTGGAAATGTTACTGTAAAGCATGAAGATGAGGAAGGGAATCAATTAGCTGATCCTAGCGTGCTGACTGGATTAGTTGATCAAACCTACACAACCGAAGCATTAAGCATCAGTGGTTGGCAATTGAGTAAGACTCCTGAAAATGCCTCTGGAACTTTTAGAGTAGAAGAACAAACGGTTGTCTATACCTACGAGCCTGAACAGAATCTATGGGGAACGGTTCCTTGGTCGTATGAGGAAGAAACTGAAACAATCATATTATATGGTGGAGAAGCTGGCGCAGTAGCTGATGCACCTTGGAAAACCTATTCTTTGGTTAAACAAATTATTGTGGAAGATCAAGTGATATTACCGAAAAATTCACAAGGTCTGTTTATAGGCTTGCGAAATCTGGAAATAATCGAGAATATTGATAGAATGGATGTTTCAAATGTCGAAAACATGCAGCTGATGTTTTCCGATACATCAAATCTAAGAGAATTAGATTTACGTAATTGGGATACGTCAAATGTCACAGATATGAGTGGCATGTTCCAAAATGCGAGTTCTTTAGTTCAATTGGATATAAGTAGCTGGGATACATCGAAGGTAATTAATACGAGCTTCATGTTCCAATCTGCAAGCTCAATCACAGAACTAGATTTAGGAAATTGGAATACCTCAGCTTTAGGTTATACTATGTTTATGTTCAATGGTGCAACGTCTTTAACAAAATTAGATATCAGTAATTGGGATATAGCAAGAGGCATTTTGGTTGTAGCTATGTTTAATAATACACCTTTAAAGACAATCGTTCTGGGAAAAAAAACGGTTTTCTCATCCACGCTATCAGGAGATTCGACAAATTTACCACAGATTGAAATAACTGATCAATATACAGGCAGATGGGTCTTAGAAGAAAGTTTAACGAGCGAAACGGGGGTTATCGCGTTTGAAAACTCAACCGAGTTTATGAATAACTATGATGGCACTTATCCAGGTACTTACATCTGGGAACCGGTTCCTCCTGAACAACTCATTGCCAAATTTTACCCTGTGAGTGACCAATCTGTAGCGATTCACGGTCATGCCACAGAAATGGTGGATCATTTGACGATTACCTATAAAAACACAGAAGGAAATACAGTTGTTCTTGAAAAAGATTCTCCTCGCATTGTCTGGGGAGACTATCAAGATAATCAACAGAAAGTTCGTTCCTTCCAAATCAACTTAGCAGAAAATGAACGGCTCGAAACGGAGTCAAAGGTCGAAATGAAACTGTCAAAGCCTTCTGGGGATACGACTGGGGATGTGACAGAAGAGCAAACAGTCATCAAAGGTATTGATTATCGGAGCAATAACTTTACGTTAGATCGTTCTAAGATCAACGAGATAGATACTGTTGAAGCATTACATGCGCTCATTCTTCAAGAAAGTCGTGCGCAAGCAAGAAACATCTTATCTGAAGAAGACATGACCAATGATTTTCGCATCATTGAGACCGATCTTTCGTTAGATAGTAAAGAAGACGGAAGTTACTACGCTATTCTTGAAGTCGGCAATAAAGCATATCAGATGACGATCGGTATCGATCTTACCTCAAAAGTTGACCATTTGCGGGTAACGATCCCAGTTAAAATGATCTTTGAATCATTGTATGATGAAGAAGAATCGAACCGCCAGTTTGAGAGCCAAACCTATGAGATCCACAATCAATCTTCGGTAGCTGTCGATACGTATATCAACCAAGTTGCTATTGATGATTCTGCTGGAATCGTTCTTTTGAAAGAAGGAGAAGATCCACTTGACTATGTAGAAAGTGATGTGGAAGATCCTAGTTATGAGGATATTACGAAGCCATTGTTGCGCTTGAATCTCCAAACGCAAGAGACTAAAAAACAGTTATACGCAACGATGCCGGAGCAACATTTGATTCATTTACCAGAAGGAGATCGTACACCGCTTTCCTTATCGGGAGAATTTTATGGGAATTATCCACGGTGGATTGATAATCCTGAGATTGACCAAGGAGGCTATTACGAGAACACACTCGTACCTAATTACCGAATCGTGTTACGATTCGTTCCACGCATTTAAAGAAAAAAATAGTTATCAAGGAGGTAAATCCATTGGAGGAAACGAACCAAGCACAAAATAAAAATAAGCGTAAATGGCTCTTGTGGTTTTTGCTATTTTTGTTGATTGCCGGTGGTCTCGCCTATTATTTCAATCAACCAAAAGATCACGTTCCATTGGTCAGTGCAGATCTTTTACCAGCGGTCGGCGATGCCTCTGATCAACAATTGGCGGAACGAGCGCAAGAAGTAGCTGATGCCAATTATTTTACATTACAAATCAATCCAGAAGCCGTCTTTGAGAACGGACAGAGTGAAGGATCGATCGAGATCGTCAATCCTGGGACGAATGTTTATCCGATTGCAGTAGATATTTCTTTAATATCTAGTGACGAGCTGATTTATTCTTCTGGTGCCATCTATCCGAACCAATTCGTAGAAAATGTAAAATTGGAAAAACAACTAGCTAAAGGAGAGTATCCTGCTAGAGCCACCGTTAATATCTATGACCCTGAAACGAAAGAAAAACAAGGGGTCACTGAAGCGGAAGTAATGATTATTGTTAATAACTAAAATAAAAAGAAAATGAGGGAATTTAGATGAAAAAAATAGTAGCAGCACTTCTAAGTACAGCAACAATCGCAGGGATCATGGCAACTGGGACAATCGTAGGAGCAGAGCAAGTGGTTGACGGGCGTAAAGGCGAGACGTCAGGAGATGTCCTTGTACAGGGAATTATTGGGGAATTCGATAATACGACACCTGGACCAAATCCTGACGAATTGGATCAATGGATCAATGTGACGATTCCAACCAATGCCTTGTTTTACACAACAACAGCCTCAAATCATACAACAATTTCGTCACCTGAACATACGATCACGAATAATTCCGCTGTTGGTGTGATTACTTCAGTTTCTGGAGTAGATACACCCACGAATATGGCTGAAGTGGATTCACTAAAAGTGAATACGATTGATTTGTTTGAAGATGGTAAGCCAACAGAAACGGTAGCTGAACTTTTCAGACTCCAAGGAAATCAAGGGGCGAATGAAGGCAAGTTTACTTTCACTGGTAAAGTTACGCCGGTCAATGCTTCAGCAGAGTTAAATCCAACGTTTAAATTAGTTTTGAGTTTCTCTCCTAATGTAGCGTAAAAAAAGAATCGCTGAAATCCCAGAAAAGAAGGGATAAATCAAATGAAAAAAAGTATGAAGTTATTTTATATCACGAGCCTATTCTTCATTATCTCGAACGTTTTGCAGACTAAAGTAGTTATAGCAAATTCGACAACGGGACAAGTCACTGTCACTGGACGAATTGGCGAAGACACTAGCACTGAAAAAGGTATAACGATCAATGAAGCACATGGAAGCGAGGGCAAGAAACACACCCTTGTCGCAGATATTTCACAACTAAAACAAGGGAATCTACCAAAAACAAACGGTTTGAGTGGTCGGCGTTTCTTATGGCTTGGCTATTTAATCGTTACAGCCTGGCTTGTTATTTCAATCAGAAAGAATCAGTACTTGGGTGACAAGCGTCCGAAAAAGAGTACTGACTAAAAGTAAAATAATAAAGAAGAAACAAACCAATAGGCCTCCGTCATTGAAAGGGGCTTGTTGGTTTGTTCGTATCTGAGGGAATGTATGTGTCAAATGGGAACAACTTCTAAGTATAAAAATAGAAAAATTCTTGATTTATAGAAAAAACACTTTTGCTATTCTGTTTTGCTTTCAGGTATGATTGCTTTATAAAAAGAAGACGTTGTTAAATGATTTTACAGAGAGTTAACAGGTCTTAACATGAACCGCTCAGTACTTTGTCAGTTGATTTATTTAATGAAACGATATTGTACAACAAAGATATGGCGTAATGCAAAGAAAGAGAAAACTAAATAATCGGTGAATAAAAAATGTGCCAATCGAAAGTGAAAGAAACAGAGGGCGGGAGAGGAATGCTTAATCGAAAGAAATAATTAGAGGTTACTTCTGTTCCCGTTGTTTATTCAGTTCTAAGGTATACAATAAAAGTGAATATTAATTTTACCTCAGATACATTATTTTGTTTTAGATTGGAATAATAAGTGAACACTATTGATCAACACTCTATTCTTATTTCTTTTTATATATTGACAAAAAAACTAAAGGATAGTATATAAGTGTAAATGAAAATAAATGAAGGACGGAGAAAATAAATGATCGAGTTAAAAAGATTAGCGAATATGGTAGACCACACATTATTGAAAGCGGATGCTCAGAAGGCAGAATTTGAACAACTTTGTAAGGAAGCGACTAACTATGGATTTAAAATGGTAGCAATCAATTCTTATCCTGTAGCAATATGTCGTGATTTTTTGGAAGATAGCGAAGTCCATGTGGGCGCTGCGATTGGTTTTCCATTAGGACAAACTACGATTGAGATGAAGGTTTTTGAAGTAGAAGATGTCATCAAAAATGGTGCAGACGAAATCGATTATGTCATCAATATCGGTAAGGTAAAAGAAGGGGATTTCGGCTATATTCGTGAAGAAATGAAAGCGATTGTTAATTCTTCTCGTAAAGGTAACATCATCAGTAAAGTCATTTTAGAAAATTGTTACTTAACGGATCAAGAAAAAATCGTTGTATGTGAAATCGCAAAAGAAGTAAAGCCTGATTATGTCAAAACATCAACAGGTTTCGGTATAGGAGGTGCGACAGTAGAAGACGTCAAGTTAATGAAAAGCGTGGTAGGTGAAACAGTGAAAGTGAAGGCTGCAGGAGGGATTCGTGACTTAGACACTGCGTTACAGATGATTGAAGCTGGGGCGGAACGTTTAGGAACAAGCGCTGGCATCAAAATCATCGAAGAATATAAACAGTTAAAGGGAGCAGGTTGATGAAAGAAATTCGAAAGCTATAATAATTAGCTTTTGTTGATTTTGATTTGATAGCAACGCATGATCAAGTGCTAATTAGGGAGTCTTAGCTATATCGCAACGAATGATGGGGATTATCTAAAGAAAAAGTAAAATTGAATTCAATTATCCTACACAATTAAGCGAGATCAACACACGAGTAATCAATTTATTGATCGTATAGATATAGTATTGGAGCCAACGGGGATTTCCTAGAAATATTCAATCGAAATAAAATGACGTCCATCAGAAATTAATCGTTAAATTTTTATTATTGTTGAAGCATCAGTGGCTCGAAGCAATCCAATACTACTATCCAGAATGTAAAACTTCGAAAACGTTCCTTCAACCGACTGACATCACGGTCACTACTTATCAAGATTTATACAGTAAAAGGGAGAGATTACGAGATTACTTCGAGCAACAAGAAATCTAATTTATAGTATTGGACGAGTCATATCAAAGAGGGACGAATGTGGTTTACAATCCAATCACTAAACTGAGTAAAAACTTTAGATACATTCGGCGATTACTGCGTTTCTAAAAGCCTTGAAGTTTTCGGTCTTTAGATAAGCAACCAATAAAAACTAAAAGAATCAAGCTAAAACATGCCAGTTTAGCTTGATTCTTTTATATTTATAAAATAATTCGTTTGATCGATCCATTATTTCCGTGTCTTGATCATATCAAAAACGTCATAAGCAACAAATCCCATTGCGAGTAGATAAAGCACCCAAGTAAAAATCGAATTTGTGATGAATTGGTAGTATAGATTTAAACTACAAAGGGTATATAACGCCAAGCGTAGGAATGTGAAAGGTTTGGAATGGTAATTAGTCAAAATAGCAGCCTCCTGAAAGATATATCTCATATTTTATCAATAAAATACTAGTTATCTATAGTTTACGGTGAAAGCTGTTTCATTGTCAAATTCCTACAGAAAACAAAGCTAAAAAGTTCTTCATTAGTATAGAAGTTAAAGCAAGCTTATCTATCGAATAAAGTATCTTCTTTTTTCTTGATTCTGTTATGATAGAAATAGCATGATAAATAGAAAAAGGTGGGGTGAATGTATGGCAAAGAAAATTGCTTCTCCAGAGCTGACAGAATTAGTTGATGGATCGTTCTATTTAGAAGACGAAACAACATTTACAGGTATTATTTCTGAAGGAGAAGATCAAAGTTATCTTAGTTCCCGGAATACTGTATTGAAAAATAGCCATATTAAAAAATTAGCGATGCAAAAATCACGCTTGGAACGGTTTGAATGTAGTGATGTTGTTTTTGAAAAGTGCGATTTTTCAAATTTAGAGTGGTTTGGCGCAAGTTTTCATCGCGTGCATTTCAAGCAATGCAAATTGACTGGAACCAATTTTTCTGACAGCTTTTTAAGAGACTGCGTCTTTGAAGAATGTGTAGCTAATCTGTCTTCTTTTAGCTATACGAATATGAAGTTCGTTCGATTTAGCGATAATCAATTGAATAATAGTGATTTTTTTGATAGTAATTGGAAAAATCTAGTATTGGAAAATAATGAACTTTCAGGCTCAAATTGGTTCAATACGGCACTGAAAGGATTAGATTTTACAACGAATACATTCTCACAAATCAACCTGTCATTGGAATTACTTCGCGGACTGACCGTCAATCAAGAACAAGCAATTATTATTGCGGCGGGGTTGGGTTTGGTGATTGAGTAGGTAAGAACAAAAGCCCTCAACACCAAAAACTGATTCGATCATTGATAACCAAGCGATGTATCATTCCTTAGACGTAACATGACACATCGTTTAATTTGACTGATGATCATCCTATTTTATTTGTTGTCAGAAAGGAGAACCTACCTATGGACCTAACACAAAAACTCATCGATTTCACAGCTACCTTAAAAGACGTCCAAATCGATCATCCTTTTGCAAAATTCCCTGAGTATATCGTGTTACGGCATCGATCGACAGGTAAATGGTTTGGCTTGATCGTAGCTGTTGAAAAAGACAAATTGGGATTGGATGGGAAAGAAAAAGTACCACTCCTCAATGTGAAAGCTGATCAAGAAATCATTTCGATTCTGAAAAAGAGTGAGGGGTATTATCCTGCCTATCATATGAATAAGAACCATTGGATCAGTGTGGCGCTGAATGGTGCAGTTGAAGAAAAACAAGTTGTCTACTTGCTGAAAGATAGTTATGAGTTGACGAAATAAATGAATTGAATCCCTCGCTTCATTACGAAAAACAATCCAACGATCACTTGGGTTGTTTTTTTGTTTACATAAAAATAGAGCGCTATCTTTTTGTTCTAAAAATATTAATAAAAAAATTACACAAAAAACAGATTAGCTTTAGAAAGAGAATAGGTCTGTTATGTATGATAGTAAACATAACAAGCGAAACATAACTAAAACAAATAGAAGAGGATGGTTTTTTATGATGAAAAAAGGAACAAAGTATAAAGGGTATCTTGTATTAGCTTTTTCAATCGGCCTTTTAGCAGGCTGTGGTTCAGGGACAAAAGAGTCGAATGAGGCTGAAATACCAAATGTGAAAAGCGAGAGAAAAGTGACTGTTGATGGAAAAGAAGGAACGGAACTAGTTATGGATGATGGAACGGTTGTTCAAATGTTTGATGAAGAAGTGTCGGAAAAAGAAGAGGAATGAGCTTTGGATAGAATTATATAAGCGCTTTTTTAAGGACTGATCTTAATGAAGGAGTAGGTACATGAAGCAAAAAAAAAGAAAAAAGTTCAACCGAAAATGGTATTTGCCAGTAGCTGTCATCGTCGTTTTACTAGGGATTGGTGCGATCAGTCTGGTTGCAACCAGTGGCGGCACGAAAGAAAATAGTTCAGCAACAACGATTGAAGCACGCTCTGTTAAATCTCTCATCGATGAAGTAAAATCTGGAAACTTGATCTTAGCTGGGAAAGTCATGCCAAATAATAGTAATAAAATCAAAATCGATCCGGAACGTGGGTCAGTAAAAGAAATTTTGGTAAATGAAGGAGATGTCATTGAAAAAGGGCAACCTTTATTTACGTACCAAACAGATCAGCAGACAAAAGTGGCTGAAGCTGAAATGGATGTAGAAATCAAAGTGAGAGCGGTAGAACAAGCACGAGCGACTGCAAGTCAAAAATGGACGGCACATAATCAAAAAGTAGCAGAGCTCGGAAAAGCAAGACAGGATTATGCAAAAGAAAAATCGGAAGAGTTGCAAAGTACGATCAAAGCGTTAGAAGGAGAAGTCACAGGTTTACATGCAGAAGCTATTGCTGGCGACAATGAAGTGAAGAATGCAGAAACAGAATTAAGAAGGGCGCAATTACTTCTGGAAAACGAAAAAGGACGTTTGAATGAAGACACAGTGACAGCTGATCACTCAGGAAGAATCAAATCATTGAATCGCGACTTAGTCAATCAATCCAAAGAACGTCAAAAAGAAGAAAACTTTATGGAGATCCTTGATGATTCCAACTTGTATGTGGATGGTCAAGTCACTGAATTTGATCGTGAAAAGGTTGCTGTTGATCAGCGAGTAGAAATCATGGATCGTAAAAACCAAGAGAATACTTGGCAAGGAAGCATTGTGCAGGTGGCAAACTTAACGAATGAGGCAAAACAAGACGATCAAAAAGAAGAGAACCCTAATTTATCTAAGTTTCCTTATAAAGTTAAGATTGATCCAAAAGAAGAGATGCCATTGATTGGTTCGAATGTGTATGTCAATGTTTTACCGAAAGATTTTGTGGCTGGAAAAGTGATCATCAATCAAAGATACCTCATGGAAAAAGATGAAAAGTATTATGTCTGGAAAGTAGAAAATGATCGGATCAAAGAGCATGAAGTAAAGGTAAATCTGATGGAGGATGAACTCGCAGAAATAGTCGAAGGATTGACAGTTGAAGATCAGCTTGCTTTGCCACAAACAGGAATGGTCGAAGGAATGGAGGTTGGTGCGAGTGTTGACGCTTAACAACATCCATAAGTCTTATTGGCAAGGCGGAAAAGAGCTGCAAGTTCTTAAAGATATCTCTTTGCAGATCAATGAAGGCGAATTAGTTGCGATCATGGGGCCTTCAGGATCAGGAAAATCAACATTGATGAATATCATCGGTTGTTTGGACACGGCGACCTCAGGAGATTATATCGTTGAAGGAACTGACGTCAAAACGCTAGCTGACAATTCATTGGCTGATTTTCGCAATGCAAAAATCGGTTTTGTTTTCCAGAATTTCAATCTTATGCCAAAATTGTCCGTTTCGCAGAATGTGGAAATGCCTTTAACATATAAGAAAGTCAATAAAAAAGAGCGACGTAAGCGTGCGTTGGATATGTTGCAGCTCGTCGGTTTAGAGGATCGAAGTGAATTCAAACCGATGGAATTATCTGGAGGACAAAAACAGCGAGTGGCGATTGCGAGAGCTTTAGTCACCAATCCTAGTTTTGTTTTAGGGGATGAGCCTACAGGGGCACTTGATACAAAAACAAGTAGTCAAATCATGGAGCTATTCAAGCAATTCCATCAAGCGGGAAAGACGATTATTCTCATTACTCATGAGCCAGAAATCGCAGCGTTATGTCAACGAACGATTACTTTACGAGATGGTCAAATAATCAGCGACGAACAAAATGAAGTGAGGTGATCGGAAATGGAAGAAATCAGATTTGCCTTACAATCGATCTTTGCTCATAAAATGCGTTCGATATTGACCATGCTAGGTGTTATCATTGGGATTGCTGCCATTATTTCGATTTTCAGTATCATCGGAGGTAACACCGAAAAAATGAAACGAGAAATGATTGGTGGCAACAATAATACGATGAATATCCAATATGACAGAAAAAGTGCTTTCCAACAGAACCTTATGTCTGGTGGAATCCTGTCTGACAAGGAAGAGAAAAAACCGTTATATTTTCCATTTTTGGGTGAGGAGGTACTGAAGCAAATCAATGAAATACCAGAAGTCTTAGCGAGTGGTTTGTCCTATCAAAAAGATGGGAAAATCTATAGGAAAGCAAAAGGAACCGACGCCAAAGTTTCTGCTGTCACTTCATCTGTTGAGGAGTTAGAGCAATTAAACTTCATCAAAGGAGAAGGATTTGGTTCTCAAGCATTTAAAGAGAATCAACAAGTGATTTTTTTAGAAAATGAGCTATATGATGAACTGTTTCCGAATGAAGAAGGTATAGGACAGTTTGTCGAAGTGAATGGTGTTCCCTTTAAAGTTCAAGGTGTATTTAAATTAGATCCAAATAGTAGCAATATATTTAGTTTTGAAAAACGAGCTTATGTTCCTTTGCAGCAAGCACATAAACTATCTGATGAGTTGGATATTGTACCACTTGTCACGATCCAAACAAATCATACCGATCAATTACAAACTGCTTCGGAAAAAGCAGCAGAGATCCTTAACCAACAGATCCCACCATCCGATTATGAGTATGGGATAATGAATCTTAGCGAATTTGCCAGGGAATTGGAACGAATGAATCAATCAAGTTTTATTCTTTTAACTGGTATAGCAAGTATCTCTTTATTGGTCGGAGGGATCGGTGTGATGAATATCATGTTGGTTTCAGTTACAGAAAGAACGAAAGAAATTGGGATAAAGAAAGCCCTCGGTGCAAGAAGAAAAACTATTTTAAAACAGTTTTTAGTCGAAGCGGTCGTCCTGACTTTGATTGGTGGGGTGCTGGGTGTGCTGATTGGATTACTCAGTGGCTATGCCATTACTCAGTCGCTTGATTATCCTTATATCGTATCCGCACTTTCAATTGTCGGCAGTTTGATTTTCAGTTCAATGATGGGAATCATATTCGGTCTGTTGCCGGCAATGAAAGCATCAAAATTAAACCCTATCGAGGCGCTTCGCTTTGAATAAGGAGAGGTACACATGGAGAAAATTCTAGTAGTTGAAGATGAATATATGATCAATCAAATCGTAACGGAATTTTTAAAAGAGCGAAAATATGAGGTCTGTTCAGTTAGGAGTGGCGAACAGGCATTGGAAGTTTTTGCTGAGGAAACATTTGACTTGATCCTATTGGACATTATGTTGCCTGGGATAAGGGGGACGGATGTTTTAAAGAAAATAAGAGAAACTTCGGATGTGCCCATCATCATGTTAACTGCGTTAGATGATGAATATACGCAATTACTCAGTTTCTCTCATTTGATCAGTGACTATGTGGTTAAACCTTTTTCACCGCTTATTTTGATCAAACGTATCGAAAATGTTTTTCGGTTGAATAAAGGAAATCCACATATAACTATCGGAGAGTATGCCATTGATTTAGATGGTGGTCTTGTAAAACATCAGACAGAAGAAATCCACTTAACCAGAAAAGAGTATGATATTTTAGTGGTTCTGATAAGGAATAAAGGGAAAATCGTCACGCGAGAACAATTGGTTTATCAAGTTTGGTCGTATGAATATCATTTGGAGAATCGCATATTAGATAATCATATTAAAAACATTCGAAAGAAAATGCCTCTATTATCGATAAAAACAATTAAAAATAGAGGTTATCAATTAGAGGTTTCACCATGAACATCATGCTGAAAAATTTTCTGTTTTCTGGGGTCATCATTTTTTTAGTCTCGATCATCTCATTGGTTGCTTTATATTTTACAATGCCTGTCTATTATGAGCGAATGAAGCTAAATGAAATAAACAAAGAATTCAATCAAGTGGCAAAGAGTATCGAGAACAAAGATTTATCTACCATACAAAAGGAGGTTGATCAATACTGGCTTGGAAGAGAACAAAATCTTGATCTCATGTTGATGGATAAGAATGGCAGAGTCATTGGTCCATTCTTTGATGTGAATCTTGATTATTCAGGAATAAACTATTTTTCTGATGAAATGAGTCTTTATCAAGAAATTACGGACAAAGAAGGTAATACTTATTATTTACTCGGTATGTATTCGCTGCAACCAGTCGCAGAAGCAAGTCAAGTTTTACTTCATTTATATCCATTTATCATCATCATCTCACTGATCATCGGTGGAATAGGTGCCTACTATTATAGTATTTATTCAACAAAAAAAATCAAAGAAATCTCCAAAGTGACAGAAAAGATGATCGATTTAGATGCGGATATTCGTTGTGATGTCAAAGGTACGGATGAAATCTCACTTTTAGCGCAAGATATCAATCAATTATATGCGTCTTTGATCCAAACGATTGATGTTTTAGAGCTTGAAGTAGCAAAAACGAAAGAATTAGAAAAAGCAAAATCAGAGTTCATGCAAGTTGCTTCGCATGAATTAAAAACACCCGTGGCGTCATTGATGGGGCTGATTGATGGCATGATCTATAATGTCGGTAAGTTCAAAGATAGAGAACGCTATTTAGAAGTTTGCAAAAATATTTTGCAAGAACAAACAGAAATGATCAATAATATTCTCTTTGCTTCGAGAAATCATTTGCCGTCAGATGATGTGGTCTATGAAGAAGTATCTATCAAAGAAATGATTGAACATAAATTAACTTCTTTTCGGATACTAGCTGAAGCAGAACAGAAAAAGCTAGTCGTTCACCTAAAAGAGCAGTCGATCATCGGGAATAAAAATGATCTTGATAAGATTTTAGATAATCTACTGAGTAATGCTTTCAAATACACAAAGCATGAGGGGGAAATCAGTCTGTTTTTCGATGGGAAACAATTATTGATTGAAAATGAGGTCAACCAGATACTGGATGCGGAGGAATTAAGTAAGATTTTCCAGCCGTTTTATCGACCAGATTATAGTCGAAGTCGTGATACTGGCGGTACTGGTCTCGGACTGTTTATCGTACAACAACTATTAGACAAGTATGGCTGGGAGTATTCATTTAAGCCATCAACTAATTCTAGCATGTGTTTTTCTGTCACTTTTGTGGAGAACAAAAGAAAGTAATAAGGTCATCCATACGTTTGGGACTATCAGTAGAGAAAAAAATCAGACTGCACAACTGCTATTTGCCAGGGACTTTATTTCTATATTTATACACACTCAATTGGAATTCACTAAACCACACCATACCATACTAGAACAAAGTAAAGAACAGAACGATTATTGAAATCACATGTTAATACACTCTTGTAGAAAGTTTAGTCCCTGGTGAGTAGCAGTTGTGCAATCTGGTTATTATAGAGAATAAAAGAAGTCAGGACTACCATTGTGTAGTCTTGACTTCTTTTACTATTGCTTGATTTTTCTTTCACGTACAAAATAGTAGAGCGCCATATACACTAAGAAAACGAAACCGATCATCAATGAAACCCTTGTTTCAGGATTGATGAACATAAAGATCAAAACGACTGCCAAAAAGCCTAATGACAGATAATTGGTATATGGAGAAAAAGGCATTTTGAACGGATGTGACGCCATTTCCAACTGATGACTCTTTCTAAATTTGATTTGACTGATCAAAATAACGATCCAAGGGACCATTCCTGGTAAGATACTGGAACTATAGACAAAAACAAATAGATCCTGTGTTTGAGAATAGACTAATGGCAACAAATAATTCAAAATCAACCCAATCAAAATACCAAACGAGATGGCTACTACTGGATAAAATGGAACGCCATGTCGGGTAAGTTTCAAGAATTTTTTAGACATTTTGCCGTTGATTGCTAAGGTATAAACCATTCGACTGGCACTGAAAATACCAGAATTACAACCAGATAAAGCTGCGGTGATCACAACAAAATTGATCAAACCAGCCGCAAATGTGATTCCAATTTTAGAAAATGTTTGAACAAACGGTGATCCTAGTTCGCTTAATTGGTTCCAAGGATAGATACTGACAATGATGAAGATTGCGCCAATGTAAAATATCAAAATACGCCCAATCGTTGACTGCACCGCTTCGACGATCGTTTTTTGCGGATCTTTCGCTTCACCTGCGGTCATTCCGATCAATTCGATTCCTTGATAAGAGGCAACGACGATCGATAGAGCAAAAAAGAAACCTTTTACGCCGCCTGTAAAGAAACCACCATTTTTCCATAAGTTTGAAATCCCGATTGCTTCGCCATGATTACCGAATCCGAAAAAAATAATTCCTAAACCAGCGATGATCATCAAAATGATCGTGACTACTTTAATAGTAGAAAACCAAAATTCTAATTCACCAAATGCTTTGACTGATACAAGATTTGCGAACATCAAAAAGAGGACGACAATGATCCCTGGTATGATTTGAGGCAAGTCTGGCCACCAGTAGTTCATATATTCCCCTACAGCGATCACTTCGCTGATACCGACCACGATAAACTGAAAAATGTTGCTCCAAGCGGTCAAATAGCCTGCGACGGGATGGATATATTCACTTGCATAATTAGCAAATGAACCAGTAGAGGGATCAAGATACAGCATTTCACCTAAGGCACGCATGATCAGATACAAAAAGAAGCCTGCTACAGCATAAGCAACCATTACAGAAGGCCCTGTCCAACGGATGGTGGATGAAGCACCCATGAACAGACCGACACCGATCGTCCCTCCTAGCGCGATCATTTGAATATGACGGGCGCTGAGACTCCGAGTTAATTTTTCTTCTTCCATACAAAAACCCCTTTTTTAAGTTGAGTGATAAAGTAAAAAATAAGTTCATTTTATAACTGAGAAAATAAATAACGAATATTACTTTAAGGCTCTTGTTTGTGATTTTACATAAAAATTTTTAAAATTGCGAGAAAAATCAAAAAAATCTTTCACAACACTTGTAAATCATTTTGATATTAGTTAAACTAAGATTAAATAAAAAGTTAGGTATGCCGAAAAAGGAGTGGCGAAAGGTGTCTAAAAATGAAATCTCCGTTAAAGATTTAACGGTTGCGTACCAAGGAAAGACAGTATTAAATAATGTATCAACAGTTATCCAAGCACAAAAATTTACCGGGATCATAGGACCGAATGGCGCCGGGAAATCTACTTTTATGAAGGCTTTATTGGAGCTAGTTCCTAAAGTTTCTGGTGAAATCACTTTTGACGGTCGATCCATAAAAACGATCCGCAAAAAAATTGCCTATGTGGAACAACGAAGTGAGTTGGATCTTTCTTTTCCAATCGATGTGTTAGGAGTCGTTCTATTAGGAACCTATCCATCCTTGCGCTTGGGTCAACGACCTGGGAAAAAAGAAAAGGAACGAGCGAAGCAAGCTTTACGAAAAGTTGATATGGCGGACTATGAAGATCGTCAAATCAGTGAATTATCTGGTGGTCAATTACAGCGGATCTTTATCGCCCGAGCATTGGCGCAGGGCGCAGAATGGATCTTTTTAGATGAACCGTTTGTAGGGATCGATGCGGTCAGCGAAAGAAAAATCTTTGCTATTTTGAATGAACTGAAAAATGAAGGAAAAACTATTGTGATCGTCCATCATGATCTGCACAAAGTCGAAGCTTATTTTGATGAAGTGATTTTATTGAATCAAGCGCTGATCGCAGCTGGACCAGTTGGCGAAGTATTTACTTCAGAAAATCTACAGTTGGCTTATGGGGAGATCATTGGACAATTAGCTAAAGGGGTAATGGAAAAATGATTCAATCGTTTATTGAGGGGTTAATGGATTATCAGTTTCTACAATACGCATTGATCACATCGATGCTCGTAGGACTAGCTTCAGGTGTGATTGGCTCTTTTATTATTTTAAGAGGCATGTCGTTGATGGGGGATGCAATCTCTCATGCAGTACTACCTGGAGTGGCGATTTCTTATATGTTTGGTTTTAGTTATATTTTAGGAGCTACCGCATTTGGGATGTTGACAGCTGGAATCATTGGATTTGTCACACAACGGAGTCGCTTGAAAAATGATACAGCAATCGGGATCGTCTTTAGTTCTTTCTTTGCATTAGGGGTCATCTTGATTTCTTTTGCTCAAAGTGCGACGAATCTTTACCATATCTTGTTTGGGAATGTGTTAGCAGTCAGAGAAAGTGATATGTTGATGACTGCGATCGTCAGTGGAATCGTGTTGCTGTTCGTGTTGATTTTCTATAAAGAATTGAAAATCACTTCGTTTGATCCGATGATGGCAAAAGCTTATGGCTTGAATACGACGCTTATCCACTATTTATTGATGTTCTTCTTAACACTGGTTGCCGTTGTGAGTTTACAGACAGTTGGGACGATTTTAGTCATCTCCATGTTGATCACACCAGCAGCAACTGCGTATCTATTGACCGATCGATTGGCAAAAATGATTTTTATCTCGGCGACAGTCGGTGTATTGAGTGCCATCATCGGTGTGTTTTACAGTTATAGTTACAATTGGCCATCAGGAGCAACAATCGTGTTGACCAGTGCAGTATTCTTTACGTTGGCCTTTTTATTTTCACCGACTAAAGGAATTGTTTTTTCAAGAAATAAACGAAAAAAGAATGCCGAGTCGTAAAAAAACTAACGATAGAAATGGAGTATATACATGAAAAACAAAATGAACATCTTATGGTTGATCGGAGCTGCTTTATTTATTTTTACAGGTTGCGGCAGTTCGGCAGCAGAAGAGAACGAGGAAAAACTGACAGTTGTAGCAACGAATTCGATCATTGCCGATATGGCAAAAGAAGTCGGAAAAGATTTAACTACTGTCCATAGTATCGTCCCAGTTGGAACAGACCCCCATGAATATGAAGTATTGCCAGAAGATATCAAAAAAGCAAGTGATGCCGATGTGATCTTATACAACGGGTTAAACTTAGAAACTGGTAATGGCTGGTTTGACAACTTGATGGATACAGCAAATAAAACAGAAAATGAAGATTATTTTGCAGTAAGTAAAGAAGTCGAACCTCTGTATTTATCAGGAGGAGAGTCAGAGACAGAAGCAGATCCACATGCTTGGTTAGATCTTTCAAACGGCATCAAATATGTGGAAGAAATCGCACGTATCTTTGCTGAAAAAGATCCGGATCATGCGGCACAATATGAAGAAAATGCCAATGCGTATATTGAAAAATTAAAAGAATTAGATCAACAAGCAAAAGAAAGCTTTAATTCGATCCCAGAAAATCAAAAGTTGTTAGTGACAAGTGAAGGTGCGTTTAAATACTTCTCACAAGCGTACGATCTACCAGCGGGCTATATTTGGGAAATCAACACGGAAAGCCAAGGAACACCTGAACAAATGCAATCGATCGTCAGTCAAGTTCGTGCATCAGATGTCCCAGTCTTATTTGTAGAAACAAGTGTTGACCCAAGAAGCATGGAGCGTGTGGCAAATGAAACAGGTCTTGAGATCTTTGACGAGCTATTCACTGATTCGATCGCTAAAGAAGGCGAAGATGGTGACTCTTATTATGACATGATGAAGTGGAATATCGAAAGAATCCACGAAGGTCTGTCGCAAGAAAAGAACTAAGTAATCATCAAAAGTCTTAATAAAAAAGTTAAAAAACAGAGAAAAGACGGTCCCTTGTCTTTTCTCTGTTTTTCTATCAAGAAAAATTCGTTCGTTTATTGTTTTATAGATACCAATTTTAGTGAAATTCCGTTATAGTTAAAAGAGAGGAAAGGAAGGTGAAGCTATGAATTTTACTAGCAAAGATAAACTTTTGATTGCAGAAGAAATAACAAAAAAGATCAAGCAACTAGAAAATAAGGAGAAAGACCAAGATCTCCAATTTCTTGAAGCAGAAATGGCTAAAGCGTTCATAGCAAGCCCAGAAGAATTGGAAGAGGAGACATATCCTGGAAAATGGTTGTTTGACGATTTTCAGCCATTAGATGAAGAAACTGGTATCGGCTATTTTGTTTTTCTTTCATCTGTCGGTTTTACGCCTGGCGTATTAGTCAAACAAAAGAATGAACTCAAGGTCCAAGCATGGCCTGCGCTGTTTTCTCTTATAGGAACAGAAGGGGTCATTCCCAAAATCCAATCCGCATTTTTCAAGAGTGCATTTATCGCAAATAGTAAACTAATGAATACGTATTATAATCGTTTAGTAGAAATCGCTCGTCCTGGAGAGATTCCGCAAACGTTCACTTATGGGCAACAAAAGAATCTATACGAAGACGTTGTTTATTCAAGGGATCTATCTGAGTTTTCGCCAAGAGAACAACTCCGTTTACATGAATTACTTCATACCAAACCAGTTTCATTGAACTTTTTCAATGCGTTAGATCAACGCAGGAAATGGGTGTCCGTGAATTTCTGGGAAGTGTTTGCGGCTAGAAATCGTTGGATGGAGGAAAGAAAAATCCCAGATCAACAAATCCAATTCGTTCAATTGAAAAGAGAACGATTATATTATGGTTTATATAGTCGTGTCTGATCGAGGGTGGAAAGAATGGCATTAACATTAAAAGAAGAAATCATTCAAGAAAGCAAGCGCATTGGGATCGATAAAATCGGGTTTACCACCGCAGAGCCTTTTGATCACTTGAAAGAATCGTTGGAGGAACAAAAAGCTGCTGGGCATACATCAGGATTTGAACATCCAAATATTGATGAGCGTTTATATCCAGAAATGACCTTTGATCGGCCGAAATCGATCATTGCAATTGCTTTAGCGTATCCTACAAAGATCCATGAAAAAATGCCTAGAGATGAGAAGCGTGGACAATTTGCCCGAGCCTCCTGGGGAATCGATTACCATGACGTTTTACGTGATCGTTTGCAACAATTGATTTCATTTATCGAGTCACGAGCAACTCACTGGCAAAAAGAAGAAGAATGGCGCTTGGCTCCGCAAGTGGATACAGGAGAGTTGATCGATGTCGCTGTTGCGCAACGTGCCGGATTAGGGTTTATTGGTCGAAACGGGCTATTGATCACAGAGGAGTTTGGTTCGTTCGTCTATCTAGGAGAGATCGTGACAAACATCGACTTAGAGCCAGATACTCCTGGTGTCTTCGGGTGTGGTGAATGTACGCGTTGTGTCACTGCTTGTCCAACAGGGGCGCTTTTAGGTGATGGCAGGATGAACGCACAACGTTGTCTGTCTTATCAGACACAAACAAAAGGCATGATGCCAGAAGAGTATCGGAAAAAGATGAGTAACGTCATTTATGGTTGTGACATCTGTCAGTTAGTTTGTCCATATAATAGAGGAAAAGATTTTCATTTCCATCCAGAAATGGAACCGCAAGTGGAAGAAGTCTATCCAAAACTCACGCCTATGCTAACGATCTCCAATAAAGAATTCAAGCAACAATACGGGCATCTGGCTGGCTCATGGCGTGGCAGAAAACCACTTCAACGAAATGCGCTGATCGCTTTAGCCAACTTAGGTGAACGTGCTGCTTTGCCTCATATTGAAGAATGTCTCAGTGATGTCCGTCCGGTGATCCGCGGGACGGCAGCGTGGGCAATCGGTAAATTAGGAATCAAAGACCCTGAAAAATGGCAAGAAGTGTTGACGAATGCGTTGGAAAGAGAAACAGAAGAAGAAGCAATCCATGAAATGGATCAAGCAATCCAATTGTTACAAAAGAAAAAAAACGCTAAGAAATGACTTATTTATTTCAAATGAATCATTTTATCCAGTAATTGTTGTAACAATTACTGGTTTTTTTGTGTCAATTGCATCTAATTTTCGAAAAATGAGAAGAATTTCGCAAAAAAAATCCAATAAATTAAAAAAAATATTTTCTGAATATTACAGAACACGTGTTTTATCAAAATTTCTAACAAAGTGACGAAAAACGATTACAACATTGATTTATAAGGTTTCTACGACTTTAGTCCTAGTTTTTCCAAAATACAAATATTACAAATATTAAAAATATGACGATTTTGTCATGAATTGTCATAATTCTTTCACCTATGAAATATTTCTAAATGATAAAGTTAGTGACGTTGAAACAAATCAAAGAGAAAAAAGGAGCTTACTATGAATTCAATTAAAAAGATCGTTTTGGGGACAACTGTTGCCGCTGGAGCAACTGCAATGTTTGTAGGAACTACTGCTCATGCAGATGAAGTTTATACAGTAAAAGCTGGAGACTCATTATCTAAAATCTCACAAAAATTTGCAGGTGACAATTCACTGATCAAAGCAATTGCTGAACAAAATTCGATTGACGATATCAACCGTATTTTTGTTGGGGAAGAATTAACAATTCCAGCTGACGCTTCATCAGTGAAAACAACAGAAGTAGCACCAACAACAGAAAAAGTAGAAACTCCTGTAGTTACAGAAACACCAGCGCAAGAATATACATACGTTGCGCCTGTTGAAACAGTTGAAGTAGCACCTGCTGCAGCTACTGTAACAACAAACAGCAACTCTGCGAAAGAATGGATTGCACAAAAAGAATCAGGTGGTTCATACACTGCAACAAACGGCCGCTACATCGGACGTTACCAATTAGATTCAGCATATTTGAACGGTGACTACTCACCAGCGAACCAAGAACGTGTTGTAGAAGAATACGTTGCTGGACGCTACGGTTCATGGGATGCTGCAAAAGCATTCTGGTTAGCAAACGGTTGGTACTAAGATAAAACCAAGTATGAAATCAAAAAGAGGACTACGCAAGTAGGCCTCTCAGATTGTAGACAAAGTA
>NZ_JAFLWG010000035.1:0-76974 GCF_017316315.1 Enterococcus sp. DIV1298c
AACACTATATATAGTGTTTTAACTTCAAATGATTTTTATTCTGATTATGTTGAACGGCTTTTTTAAAATAACTAAAAATAATAAATATGTAATGACTTACTTCGTACTATTTTCTTTCTTTCGACTTTCTTATGGATAACATTTCACTTCTTTACAAAAAGCGAATGCTCTTTTTTTCTTTTGTTATCTTTCATTTTTATCGTTCACCAAGTTTTTCTAGGATGGTTCTACAAAGGATAGAAAACAGCTAAATGATTGATGAAGTCAGACGCACGACTTGCCTTGATCCTTGAGAACTGTCTGGAAAAATCAATAAGAGATTACGCGAATGGCGTCATTCAAATTCTTACTTTTCACCACTGCGCTCAAAGATCAATCGTCCTTGGGTATACGTGTTGGACAAAAAAAGAAGAGCGAACGATTGTCCCTCTTCTTTTTGGCACAGTAAATAAAAGCCCATACATTTTATTCATTTTGTCGACAAAAAAGCTAGCAATCTCTTTTAAGATTCGATACAATGAACTCGGTCGATGGTTTCCATTGACTATGGCAAACTTGATTGGTCAATGCGTTGACTACTCAAGCCCTCAATTTTTAGCTGCCACTAAAAATTGGGGGGCCTTTTTTTATTTAACTGTTTCTATCTGCCACTTATGATACTGATTCCCAGATAGAGAGTCAAGCGAATCTGAAAAGCTACGAAAAACTGTACCGTTTTTCTCCCAGTTTTTTGTATAACTTTCATTATCGATTCAAATCGATCGTTGGGTGAGACAATAACTGGTCGACTTGCTTCCTAGTCGTCAACGGCACATCCCCTTGGATCGTATGAGCTAAACGGGAATTTCCTAAAGCAAACTCAACAGATCGATCCAATGACCAATTTTCACTATAGCCTAATAAAATCCCCGCAGCAAATGCGTCACCTGCCCCGATACGATCTAAGCTATCGAGTGTATACCTCTCTGTTTCGATCCATTCTGTTGGACTCAACAGATATCCACTAAGTTGTTTTTTCTCGTCGGTTGTGTGTCGCGTCGTTCCAGCAAACCACTCGATTTGATAATGGCTCAAGAATGCTTGGAATGAGCGAATTTTAGCCGATTGACTGGACACATCCATCGACCACTCTAACAATTCAGATAGATCACGAACGGAGCCAAAGATGACATTGCAATAGGGAAGTATTTCTTGATAGCGTTCTTTCATCACTCGTTTTTTATCTGGCTCTTGGTTTAGACTAGGGCGAAAATTAAAATCAAAACAGACTTTTTTTCCTTGCTCATGTGCAGTTTTTGCCACAGCGATCGCTACTTCCGCTGAATGTTCATTTAGGCTCAAACTGATGCCACAGATATGGACCAGATCAATTGTTTCGACAAAGTCCGCAATCGCATAATCGGTGATCATTGCCAAACCAAAAGAACTATTTTTACGATTTTGATAGGTGATTTCTGTTGGTCTGACTCCGTATCCCATCTCAGCAAAATAAGTACCGATATGTTGCTCTTTTTGGATCACATACCTTGTATTGATACCCAAACTCTTCAAGTTGGCCAATGCAGCATCTCCCAAACGATTATCTGGCAATGCCGTCAATAAGTAACTTTCTACTCCGAAGTGTGCTAAATTTCCGACTAGATTCACACCTGTTCCTGTATACGCCATCCGCAAGGTGTGCGTCTGTTCTAACAGGAGAGCTTCAGGTGGTGTCAGCCTCAACATCACTTCACCAAATGCGCCGATTTTCATGATCACTCACCTGTTTTCACTAAATTTTTCATCATATCCAACAGTTGACGAACTTCTTGTGGTCGGGTATCACCTGTTTCTGGATCAATGATCGAACTATACACATGAGGGATGATTTTTTTGACTCCTGCATCGACTGCGATCTGAACGATTTCTTCAAAGTTTGTGAGATCGATTCCACCTGTTGGTTCCAAATAAAAATCAAATGCTGCGCAAGCTGCTGCAACTGCTTCATATTCTTTCTTATGCGCTAAGCCTTTCATTGGAAAGTATTTGATCGAGCTGCCGCCCATGTCCTGTAACAAACGAATGGCTGTTTCGATCGGAACCATTGCGGCAGGACCTTGGCTACTCAAAGGACCCGTCGCAAGATTGACGTAGCCTTCTTTTCCAGTCGGGGAAACTAAACCATTGACGATCGTCTCAGATTGCCCTAAGACCGCCCGAGAAGCGCCCACACCTGTAAATACTTGATTGACATGTTGAGGTTGTAGTACTTGTGCTAAGCGAGTCACCATTTGGCTTTGGTTTGGATCACCAGCACCTAAACCAATCGATAAAGCATTATTAGTTGCTTCTTGGTATTTTTTCATATCTGCGATTGCTTCGTCATCACTCGGATAATTTTTAGATAAGACACCTAATAGGATATGCCCTTCCGCTGCCTCGTAACATTCTTTCGCATTTTCGACAGAATTAGCCAATACATTTAAACAAATTCTATCTTCAAGATAATTTGGGGTCAATGACATCATGATTACTCCTTTGATTGTAAGATTTCTTTTAGTCGGTAGATGATTTTATCCATCTCTTTTTGTGTCACAGAGCGAATATCGAACTCGATGATTCCATTGTTCGCTTGGTAGTCTCTTGTATAAATTACTGGTGCTTTTTCTTTTAGCTGCTTAATGATATCCATTGCTGAGCCCTTAATGACTTGGATACTCGCACGATAGATTTCCCGACCAGCTGGATCTTGAACGATCTTAGCCTCGATACCCGGAAGTTTTTCGAGTGCTTCAACAAATGGTTGAACTCTTTTTTTCATCGATTCGCCTGACTCACTGCCATTTGTTAAATAATCATCGACTGCTTGGACAAATCCTAGAACATTTTCTTTACCGATTTTCATTGAGCGACCAATCCCTTGCGACTGAAGACGTACCCAAGAAACAAGCGGCTCTTTGCCGATCACCATGCCGGCACTTGGACCTTCAATGGCTTTGGCACCTGAATAGATCACTAGATCAGCGCCTAGTGCAGTATATTTCAGCAAGTCTTCTTCAGCTGCTGCATCAACGATTAATGGTAACTCGTACTTATTAGCGACAGCAACGGCTTCCGCCACACTCAGCATACTTTTTTGTACCGTATGATGACTTTTGATGTACAAAATAGCCGCTGTTTGTTCAGTGATCATTTGTTCGATATGTTCAGGTGTACATTGGTTCGCATACCCCGCCTCGATGACATGCCCGCCACCTTGTTGGATCATCAACTCTACTGGCACACCGTAATCGACATTATGTCCCTTTGGTAAGATGATTTCTCTACGTTTGATTGTTTCATCGTAAGGATGATGCACATGATACAACGAACCTTGACCGATAACAGCAGCTACCGATTGAGCGATGCCAGCAGAAGCTGAAGAAACGATTTGTACATCGTCCACTTCTAATTGCTGCGCCAAATAGGCACCGGTTTTCTTCATCAGGTCGGCCATTTCAAAAAAGTGTTCGCCCCCAAAACGTTGGGCTTCTAACACCGATTCGGTCAAAGTGGAGACACCTAAGATCGTCATCCGACCAGAAGCATTGATCACTTCATTCAAACCAAATTTTTCATAAGTTACAGTCATAGTTGATGCCTCCTACAATCACATTTACAGGGATGATTTGCTGTATGGTCGTACGTGTATTGCCATTCGAATCTGTCAATTGCTTTTCTTGGTCATGGAAAGTATAGATCGTAAAATCTGCATCAAAGCCTTCTTTGATGTGACCTTTCGTTGTCAAATTGAACTGCTTCGCCGGCGCACTTGTTACTTTTTCAAGGATTTCTTCCCAAGAATAACCAACGACAAACAGTTTTTCCATAGTCGTCGCTAAATCATACACCGGTCCATTTTTGCGATTTCTAATGTAAATATCTGTACTGATCGAATCGGCTTTGATCCCTGCTTTAAGTGCAGCTTCAGCGACATCAAAATTGAAACTATCCGTGCCATGCCCGATATCAAACACGATCCCATCAGTAATCGCTTTTTTGACAAACGGTTTGATTTCGTTGGTCGACTGATCGATGATGCCGTTAGATTTCCCATTGAAGCAATGAGTCATCACATCATTTTTCTCCAGATTCGCTAAGATTTCTTCTAAGTTCGGCGGAGCAGAACCAATATGGACCATTAAAGGCAAGCCATCATTTTGGCTTTGGATTTTCTTTGCTAATTTTAAAGGTGTGATGCCATTTTCACCCACGACCGTTTTACTCATCCGTGCTTTAAGCCCTACAATAAAATCAGGCAATTCTTCTAGTTTTTGATGAACCAGTTCATTTTGGATTTTTGACAAATCTGCTAATTCATCTTGTTCAACAATACCCCATTTGGAAATATTCAGTAAAGCGAAAACATTTGTTTTTGCTTGTTTCGCGTGTTCATAAAAGGTATGGATGTTTTCTGCACCCGTTGTCCCAGCATCGATAACCGTCGCAACGCCTTTTTCTATCCCGATTTCATCTGGATAATCATAGTATAAAGTCATTTCCTCAAAACAATGGACATGGTCATCGATCCAACCTGCGGATAAATACTGTTCAGCTGACAGTACTAGTTCTTGTTTTGCCGACTCTTCGATCTGCTGACTGATCAGCGCGATCTTGCCATTCTTCACACCGATGTCCACTGGTTCTTTTCCTAACTCTCTGCCATTTCTTATGATTAAATCAAACATCGCAAACGCCTACTTTTCTTTAAATTTGAATTTTGACCAAGGATGGACGAAAGATAATAACACTTGTTCATCCGCAACTATGGAACCAACTTTATTTTTTCTTGGATCGTGATGTGGCGTTAATACGATCTGTAACTCATTTTTGTATTTCCCAAAGTGATCATTTCCAATAACTACGTCACCTGGTTGAAACAGCTGTTCATTGTCATGCGGAGGATTGGCATCCGCTTGATACGTTTTTCTTACTTCAGTTGAACGGATCACTTGTTCCGTAATATCACCTCTACGCACGTGTTGCTCGTCCAAAACGATCGTTCGCTCAACTTCATTGATCTGAGGAAGAAAATCAATCGCCAAAACAGTCTGATATCGATCGATTGCACCTAGAGCTTGCAACTCTTCTTCTGAAGCATAGGCATTGCCGATAATGACATCATCGATGAGATTGGTCGCAAATAAATGCTTGGCAGCTGGAACAACGCCTAACTGGCGGTGCATTTCCAATGTCGGTAATCCATCATTCACATCCCAAGGACCGATCGTTCCGGTTTGAGAAGTGATAAACGCAGCAGTGCGGATGCCTTGGCGTTTAAAACGAAGACTGCACGATTCAAAAAATTCATATGGAAGTCCTGTTCCTGCTTGCGGATAAAAGTTATGGCAGCCGTATAAAAATGGTGTATTTGCTTGGTGACTCAAAATATTTTCTAAATAAGCCACATCATTACTCATGTTCAACTCAATCGCTAACTGGTATGGATTGTAAGTCAGCAATGCTTCTTTTCTGCCATCAAACCCTAGATCCAGACGAATGCCGTCTGCCCCTAACTCATGAAAAAAACTCATATCGTCATAAGAAATATTCAACTGTTCAAAAATCGAGGGTGCCACATCTAAAATCGTTTCAAAACCAAGCGAAGCAGCATATTCGATCAATTGTTGAAATTTTTGTTTGACTTGTTCTGTATCTTCAGTTATTTCTAACATGCTCATAAAAATTCGAGTAAAACCGTATTTGTGTGCCATTTTAAGATACGCATGATCTTCTTGGGGATCGCTATGATCCGGGTAAAGAGAGATTCCTAGTGAACGTTTCATATTTATTCCTGCTTTCTTGTCTATTTACTCGTTTGTGATACCATTTGTGATCTGGATCGAGTCTTGTTCTGCTTTTTCTTCTTCTTGTTCTCGTGCCAACTGTTGTTTCTCAAAGACTTTGAAAAATGGATAGTAGATCGCAAGCGTGATGAAGAAGTTGAGTACCACTAATAGACCCGCGGCCACACTCCAATTCGTACTCATCCAAGCCGCAATAGGCGCTGGCATCGCAAAAGGCAATCGGGCGACCATCATTGGTACTAATCCACTTACCGTCAGGATATAAGATAAGGTCGTTGTTACTAATGGTGCTATGATAAACGGAATCCCTAAGACTGGATTCATAACGATTGGCGCTCCGAAAATCATCGGTTCATTGATATTGAATAAACCAGGTAAGATCGATAACCGACCTAAACTCTTCAAATATTTGGATTTGGAAAACATGAACAAGACGACTAATGCAAGGGTCGTACCCGCTCCACCGATCCAAACAAACCATTGTAAAAATTGTTCTGTAAAAATATTGGGCATGTCATGGGCATTCGTGCCTGCATTGAATGCATCGATATTTTCAGCGATCGAGATATCCCAAAACGGACGGATCACTGGTCCCATGATCGCTGGTCCATGGATCCCTAACACCCAGAAGAAACAAATCAAGAAGACTGTAAGTAGTCCACCAAATAAACTATTTCCTGCTAATACCCCTTTAAGCGGCATCAATAATTGACTCAAGAAACCATTTAAATCAAAACCAAGTAAATGACGGATGACCCAAAAGAAAATCAAGATCACGGCTCCTGGGATCAATGCGACAAATGAATTGGTTACTTCTGGCGGTACGCCATCTGGCATTTTTATCGTTATTTTCTTTTCAATAAAGAAGCGATAGATTTCTACGGATAATATAGCTGTTACGATGGCCCCAAATAAAGAACCTGAACCAAGATTAGCAATATTGATGTAGCGACCGGCTGAGATTCCTTCAAGGTCCTCCAACACTTGAGTTGGCGGCGCAGCGACGATCAAAAACGACATCAAAGCTAAGATCCCAGCAGTTAATGAATCTAAACGATAACTCTTGGCTAATGAAGAGGCAATCCCGAAGGTAGCATATAAAGCTAAGATCCCCACTGTATAACGAAACGGAATATCTAAAATTGCACGATATGGTTCAATGACCGAAGCGACTGACTCGATCGGAATATTCAATAAGATCGTAAAGAATGACCCGACAATCGTTAATGGCATCGTCGCGATGATCCCTTTTCGAATCGCTGTCATATGACGTTGTGTACCGATCCGATTCGCCACCGGCATAATTTTTTGTTCAATCAACCCTACAAATTTATCCATGTTTTACTCCCCCTTTTATCAAAACATTATAATGTTTAAATAAAAGATAACATATTAACGATGTAATGTAAACATTTTCATTGAAATATATGATTATTCTGACAAAAAAGCGTCGGGGATAAAAATAAAATTCATTTTGATTTTAACCTTAAAAATGAATAAACAGTCTGCCAGAAGCAACTCCTTCAGAAATAAGCCGAGACTCCCAAAAATTTGAAGAACAATTTTCGGGTGTCTCGGCTTATTTCTCGGAGCTGGACACTTCTGTCACAACCTCATTACTATTGTCTATGTTTCATAATTGATATGATAAGGATGGAGATCTGTATGATAGATCGCTTCTGAATACTCGACCACTTCTTTATCTTCCGTCGTTGAGCGACGTGTTCGCTTGATTGCGATCTCTGAATCTGTCTTCAACAATTCTTTTTCTTCATCTGTTAAAAACGTAGCAGAAAAATCATCTGAAAAAGAGTCGATGATATGGTTATTTTGCGTTAACAACCGATATAATGATTCTTTATCAAATTCTTTTTGTTTCATTTTATTCATATCTTTTGGCAAATAGTGAACAAAATAGATATACGGTTGATCATTCAAGTAGTACAAACGCTTGAAGCAGACGGCAGCTGAACCGAACATCGAATACAACGGATCATCTTTTTTGATGCTGATCTTTTCTAAACCAATCGTTTCCTTACAGACTTCATATTGAGAATCCTTTAAGATCTGTGTAAAACTTTCCGCTTTGGATAATCGATTATATGGACGATTGCTTAATACCGTTGTGCCTCGACCACTTTTCTTTTCGACATATTCATCCGTTGCTAATAACTCGATCGCTTTGCGAACAGTGATTTTACTCACTTGGAACAATTCTTCTAATTCATTTTCAGTCGGTAACATACTCCCCACCGGATATTTTCCTGAAAAAATATCCTCTTTTATCTTGTCTGCTACTTCTAGATATAGTACACGCGTTCTTTTCATGGCTTCACCTTTCACCTTTATGTTAGTAAAAGAATAACATAAATAAACGAAAAAAAAAATAGAAATATTGATAATTGGTCTACCTAAGCACAAAAAATAAGCTTAGACATAACAAAACATCCAAGCTTATTCTTATACTTTTTTAGTACCTTTGTTATATCCTTGATTTAATAACATAAACATCATTTATAAAAACGAATAGAATTTTATTCGCATTTTCATCTGATTACTAAATACACAAGGATTCATTTCTTAAAACGCTTTCCATCATAAATGGCCCAGTCGTTATTTTTTATAATTCTTCACCGTTCGTTTTTATGACTGCTTTGTACCAATCAAAAGATTTTTTCTTTGAACGCGCTAAAGTGCCATTTCCTTCATCATCGAGATCAACATAGATAAATCCGTAACGTTTGCTCATTTCACCTGTCGATGCACTAACTAAATCAATACAGCCCCATGGCGTGTAGCCCATCAAATCGACGCCATCGGCAACTGCGTCGGCCATCGCTTCAATATGACGACGTAAGTAATCGATACGATAGTCATCATTGATTGTTCCATCTTCTTCCACTTTATCGATGGCTCCCAAACCATTTTCGACAATAAACAATGGTTTTTCATAGCGGTTGTATAATTCATTCAATGCCACACGTAAGCCTTCAGGATCGATTTGCCATCCCCACTCACTTGCTTCAAGGAATGGATTTTTCACCCCACCTAGTAAGTTCCCATTCGATGTGTCCGCATCTGGATTCGTTTCATCGATGGCTGATGACATATAGTAACTAAAGCCGATATAGTCGACTGGATACTCTTTTAGTAATTGGAAATCTTCTTCCGTTTGCTCTAATTTGTCAACGTCTACTCCATATTTTTTATACGTACGTGCTGTATAAGCTGGATATTCTCCACGTACTTGCACATCTGTACAGAAGAAGTTGAACTCTTGGTTTTGGATCAATGTTGCGACTTGATTGATCGGGTTTGCATCGATACTATAAGTCGTTGCATAGATGACCATGCAGCCTACTTGGATGTCAGGACGCAACTCATGTGCGATTTTCACCGCTTTACTGCTAGCGACAAACTGATTGTGCCATGCTTGGAAAATATTTTGGTAGTCACTTGCCCCATTACTTTTAACTAACCCTTGACTCAATGCTGGGAAATGAAAAGCAGAGTTGATTTCGTTGAACGTCATCCAATATTTCACTTTACTGCTGTAACGTTCTAATACGGTACGAGCAAAACGTTCATAAAACTCGATCAATTGTCGATTTTTCCACCCACCATATTCTTTTGCCAAGTGTAACGGCATTTCATAATGAGAGATCGTAATGACTGGCTCGATATCATAGCTCAAGCAAGTATCGATCAACTCATCGTAAAAAGCTAAGCCAGCTTCATTCGGTGTTTGTTCATCCCCTTGTGGAAAAATACGTGTCCAAGCAATCGAAAAGCGATAACTTTTAAAACCCATTTCCGCAAATAACGCGATATCTTCTTTGAAGCGATCATAGTGTTCGATCCCACGATGGTTTGGATAAAGGTATTTCTCCTCATTGATCGTCCAATCAAATTCTTCACTGCCGATAACCGCAAAACGTTGTTTCCCTCCAGGCATTGCATCTGCTACTGATAAGCCTTTGCCATCGCGGTCAAAAGCACCTTCTAATTGATTTGCGGCTGTTGCGCCACCCCATAAAAAGTCTTTTTTGAATCGTGCTACCATTGTTGTTTTCCTCCTTTTATTTTACAATTGCCAGAAAATCTTCATTAGCAATAATTTCTTGTTGATCAAGTTCTAACACATCTGCAAAGTGATCAGTATTTGTTACGACAACAGGGGTGATGACGCTATAGCCTGCTGCTTTTATTTTCTCAATATCAAAGCGGACAAGCAAGTCCCCTGCTTTTACTTTATCTCCTTGTTTGACGAACGTTTCGAATCCTTCACCGTTCAATTCCACAGTATCCATCCCGATGTGCATCAAAATCTCAACTCCATCTGTCGTTGTCAAACCAACTGCATGACCTGTTGGAAAAATCGTCGTGATCTCCCCTTCTGCTGGAGCAACTAATTCGCCTTTTTCAGGATCAATAGCGATCCCTTTTCCCATTGCGCCAGAAGAAAAAACTTTATCCGGTACTTCTGTTAATGGTAAAACTTTTCCAGTCAATGGGCTTTTCAAGTTATGACGTGCGGTACTGATCGTATCACCAGTCGTTGTTTCTGTTTTTTCTAATTTTTGGTCCTGTACTTCCTCATCAAAGCCAATCAAGTAAGTACCGATAAAGCCAAGAACAAAGGCAACAGCCGTACCGATAACTGCCATTGTGACACTTGATTCAAGTGCTGGATCAGTACTGATAAATGTTGGGATCGTTAGTAAACTGATCAAGCCACTAGAGAATGCTTTAACTCCGGCAAAACCAATGATTCCTCCGCCGATACCGCCTGAAATACAAGCAACGATAAACGGTTTTTTCAATGGTAAAGTAACACCATAAACAGTTGGTTCAGTGATACCGAAAAATGAAGTGATCATAGAAGAGATCCCTAATGAACGCAGTTTTGAATCTTTCGTGCGTAAAGCGACACCTAGTGCTGCACCACCTTGAGCCAAGATTGCTGGTAAAAGCATTGGCATCAAGACATCAAACCCATATTGTTCAATATTCAAGAAGATGATTGGCACAAAGCCCCAGTGCATCCCGAACATAACTAACACTTGCCACATACTACCCATGATGACCCCAGCAACTAATGGACTGAAGCTGTAGATCGAGTTGAATAAGCCACCTAACGCATTACCGATAACGGTTCCAATTGGTCCTAATACTAAAAATGTTAAAGGAACCATCACTAACAAGACGATCATTGGTACAAAAATCATTTGTAAAAATTGTGGAATGACTTTCTTCACAAGTGGTTCAAACTTACTTTGTACCCATACAGCTAAAATAATCGGAATAACAGAAGAAGTATAACCAGATTGAGACAAGATCACTGGTAGACCGAAAAAGTCAACTGCCGTCCCTGAACCTGCTAACTGTGTGATTGCTGGATAGACTAACGCCATAGCAATCGCTACCGATAAAAACTGATTGGTCTTGAATTTCTTTGCAGCCGTAAAAGCTAACATCACTGGTAGGAAAGTAAAGACTCCGTCTGCTGCTGCAAACAAGATTTGATAAGCGCCGCTATCAGCTGCCAACCAACCTAATACTGTCGCAAGTGATAAGAAACCTTTCAATATCCCCGCTGCTGCCATTGCACCTAAAAACGGTGTAAAGATACTTGAAATAATATCGATCAATCGATTCAACGGATTTTTACTTGTATCTTCACTATCTGAATTTACGCCTTCACCTAAACCTTGTTCATCAACGATTGCTTGGTAGACATCCGACACATTACTGCCGATCACGACTTGATACTGGCCGCCACTTTGCACGACTTGGATCACATCTGGATCATTTTTTAATTTCTGTGTGTCTGCCATTGATTCATCTTTTAATTTGAAACGTAATCTTGTCGCACAATGCACTAAACTATTTACATTTTTTTCTCCGCCTACGGCTTCCCAGACTCTCCGTCCTACTGCTTGATTATCCATATTCGTTCCTTCTTTCTTTTTGATAAAAAATAAAAAACCTAGATTGAAAAAACGGTCACGTGTCTAGACGTGTCCATATTTTCAATCTAGGTTTTGCCTGCCTGATCCAGTAACAATCCTTATGATTGGGTTTGTTTTTCTGTTACTACGCGTTGGATGTGGATCGTCAGATAGATTTGTTCTCCTGGTCCCATCTCTTTTTGTTGCGTTTGTACAAGATATTCATTGATACGTTCCACACAGCGAAACGCTTTTGGGTACTTTCCTTGGACGAGTGCATAAAGAAATTCGTCTTTCTCGTCCGATGTTTCATCTTTTAAATACCGTTGCGTGAAAAATTGTAAATGTGTGATGATTCGTTGATAATTCAAGGAATCTTCATCGAAGACGATACCGAAAAATTTACTGATGATGCTTAAGATATCTCGCACCATTTTCGTTGCCGCCATCGTTACTTGCATATCCCCATTCCCTTGTTCACTATTGACGAAATGAAAGGCAATGAAACCTGCTTCATCCGCTGGCAAACTCACACCAAGCTTTGCTTCAACTAGTTGAAGGGCTTGTTTAGCTGCTTGATATTCTTTTGGATAAAACTTTTTGGTTTCAAATAGTAAAGGGTTAGGTAATTCGATGTTTTCTTTTGCCCGACTGATCGCATAATGGATGTGATCTGTCAGTGTTAAATAGATGTTTGGCGACAATTGTATTTTTAGTTGTTCTTCCGCGAGATCCACGATCTGTTTCACAAGCTCGATTTCTTCTAGCGGGACATCCGCCATCAATTGTTGGAACTGATGCGTGGTAAAAGAATCTTTTAACACAAATTCTTTTTGGATCGATTCATTAGGGATCGTATCGCCTGATTTTTTTTGAAAAGCAATGCCTTTCCCCATGCAGATGATTTCTTCGCCTAATTCATTTTTTGAAATGACGACATTATTATTCAAGACTTTTTCTATGACCATCTACATCGCCCTCCCAACTAAAAAATAAAAAAAACCTAGAATCCGCCCGTAAGTACTAGCTGAATTCTGGTTTTGCCTGCCGAACAGTAACAATCCATCGATTAACTACATTTACTATATCACTATTACATTAGTTATGCAACCCTTTTCATAATTTTTATTTTTTTAGAAAGGAATAACTTTTCAGCATCCTGTAAAAACAATCTTGGCAACATACGAATAAAATAAGGCAACTTTTGAAAAAATAAAAAAACTATTTTCTCAAAAGTTGCCTTATTAGTTGGAGGTGAACGGCTTTCTCACAACCTCTCTTAAAACGTTCTCGTTGGCATATCAAAGGCGTTTTTCATTTCTTGGGTTGCTTCTTTCATTGGTGTGATGCTTTCGAGTTCTCCTTGGACGACTAAGCGTGTGATGGCATCCATGTCACCACAAGTGATTAAGGTGATCAATTCTTTTCCTTCTTCGATATTCAATAATTCTGTTGCCGAAGGATCGACTTTTTCTTTAAATGTCGCTTTGTACGTATAGACATTTTCTAAATCGACGATATAGATTTTATCCCCTAAATTTAGATTTTCTAATGGGGTAAAAAGTAGTTCTGGATTGTTAGCACGGTGACTGGCTAAGGCGTAGTTCCCTTTCCCCATTTCTTGATCCGGATCTAAAGTTCCTGCTCCGTATAATAAGTTCGCATTATCCAATCCTCTAAAAATCGGTAAGTTGATCGAAACGGATGGTACAGCGATACTTCCGATGACCGGTAGATCTGGTCGATTCAATTGGGCTCTCAATACCGCTTCTGAACTCATTGACTCGACCGAATCAAAGTCAAAGTTTGCGTCTTTTTGATTGTTTTTTACGATATCTTCACGAGATACGTTAGCGATGGCGTACGCATCTCCGGTGTTTTTAACAAAAAAGTCTTTGATCTGTTCATTAAAAATCAAAGCTAATCCTACTAATAATAGTAGAAACAACAGGAAATTGACGAGCCACTTTTTGACTCTTCCCTTTTTATTCATCTCTTTTCCTCCAATCATGCTCTACCTATGATAGCTCCGTATATTTTTCTTTTTTATCTTTACTTTTTTCTACTGGATATTTACGTGCATTCTTTTGTAACTTCTCTTCAATGATCGTGTCGATATCTAAATTTAGATTGTCCGCCATCATATAAGAGTAGATCAGCACATCTGCTAGTTCTTCTTTGATTCGCTCAAGTTGAGCCGTTGTGACTTCTTCTGGTTGCTTCCATTGGAATAATTCCAATAGTTCTGATGCTTCTAAAGAAATCGAAATCGCCAAATCTTTTTCATTATGAAATTGACGCCAATTCCGATCATCTCTAAAGCGGTTGATGTTTGCCATACTTTTTTCCATTGATCTTCTCCTACTTTTAAATCGAGTTACTTCAATCATACCATGTTTAGAGAAAAAATAGTTTAGACTTATTTTAATAATCTATTCTATTTTTTATAAAAAAAGAAACATCATATAGTAGCTTTAAAATAGTAAATATGTTTGTTATGTAAGTTGGGGGCTGATTTCGCCCCTTTTTAATGCTTCTGATACAACCTCAATCTGTTCTTATGTTTAGATCGATCTCCTATTGTTGTAAGCTCGTTTTTAGATCTCTCACTCCTGATAAAGTCATCAAGACAACCAAACTGATTAAATAAATACCACTTAAAAATAGAATCACCGCCGTCAAACTATAATGATCCATTAGAAATCCGATCACGATCGATGAGAAACCACCAACTGCACGGCCTAAGTTCATGATAAAGTTATTCGCTGTTGCACGGATCTCGGTTGGATACAAACTACTGATGATTGCACCATAACCACCATACATACCATTGATGAAGTAGCCCACGACTACTGCTGCTGCAACTAAACTCCATTGACTATGCGCAAGGACAAGTAAAAAGACAGACAGAGAGGAACAAATCAAGAATAAGCCAAACGCTAATGTTGGACCAACTTTATCCATGATGATCCCGAATGTCATCATTCCTAATGACATACCTAAAATCGTGCTGATCATCCATAAAGAGGAGCCAGATACCGATAGACCAAGTTGTGCTTGCATGATCGAAGGCAGCCAATTCATCAACCCAAAGTAGCCGGCGATCTGTACAGTAACCATTAAGCTTAAACCTGTTGTTTGCCACGCCAATTGCTTCGTTTGGAACAAATGACTAAGCTTTGTCTTTTTACCAGTTTCTTTTGTTTCCTCAAATGCTTCTGGTTCTTTTAACCCTTTTCGAATAAACAAAACCATCAAGACCGGTAATACACCGATGACGTAAAGCATTTTCCATCCAAATAAAGGAATGATCACCGCTGCTAAGATTGCTGCCAGAGCTGCCCCAACTTGTGCACCAATAGCGGCAACAGAAGACGCACGGCCGATTTGTTTCTTTGAAAAGCTTTCAGAAATCAGAGACATACATGCGCCGTATTCCCCACCAGCGCCGATCCCTGCGATGAAGCGAAAGAGATAGACAAGATAAATATTCGATGCAAAATACATTAATAATGAAGCAATTGAGAACAAAATGACGGTTTGTGAAAACACTTTGACTCTACCGTATTTGTCTGCCATCAATCCAAAAAAAATACCTCCAACGAGCATCCCTAAATTAGTGATCGTTGCAATCAAACCTGCTTGCGTTCCACTAATATTAAAAGTTGCAATCATTGAAGATAATGAAAAAGCTAAAAACATAATATCCATATTTTCTAAAGCAATACCCGCCGATGTTGATAATAATACCTTTCGTTGATACTTCGTCATTTTTCTTCCCCTTTTCTTTTAAATAACCCTAAATTGTTAAAATCATATCTAAAATTTAAGAAAAAATCAAGAACTTTTTCAGTATATACGAAAAAAGGTTATTTCTTCTTTTGTAAACTATTGTTTTTTTCAATAAGTGGCGATTTTACTAAAGCCCTTTCCCTTTACACTTATGAAAGCGGATGCTATATTTTTGGTAGAAATGGGTTATTATTGTTTTCAGATTGGAGTTTTTGACAAATGGATAAACAAGAATTTTTAGAAACAATCAATCAGGGATTGATCGTTTCTTGCCAAGCATTACCTGGCGAAGTTTTTTATTCAGAAGAAGGTGGTTTGATGCCTTATTTTGCATTAGCCGCAAAAAAAGCTGGAGCAGTTGGCATTCGGGCAAATTCAGTCAGAGATATTTTAGAGATCAAAGCGACAGTTGATTTGCCGATGATTGGCATCATCAAACGAGACTATCCTCCTGAAAAACCGTTTATCACCGCAACGATGAAAGAAGTGGATGAGTTAGTAGCAACTGGTGTCGAAGTGATCGCACTTGATTGCACGTTGCGCAAGCGACATGACGGCTTATCGATCAACGAATTCATTGAACAAATCAAAACAAAATATCCTGATCAATTGTTCATGGCAGACATTGCTACATTTGAAGAAGGAATCAATGCACATAAAGCCGGGATCGATTTTGTCGGAACGACATTAAGCGGTTATACCGAAGAAAGTGAAGAAACAGACGGTCCTGATATGGTCTTGATCAAACGCCTCCTAGAAGCAGATGTGTCTGTGATTGCAGAAGGAAAAATCCATACTCCACAACAAGCCAAGGAGATCCAAACTTTAGGCGTAGCTGGAATCGTGGTTGGTGGTGCCATTACCCGCCCCCAAGAAATCACGCAGCGATTTGTTGATGCGCTAGATTGATCAACACTATAAAAATATACTGCTGTCTTTCAGTCACAGCTAACCGTTGCAATTTTGATGTTGGTAAAATCTGCCAACATCTTTTTTTAAGCAGTCGAAAAAATGATCCATACCTCAGAAATTTTTATGTACATAAAAAAACGCTCTTCCAAAAGCGCTAAGGTAATCGCGCCAATGAAAGAACCGTCTTTTTAGCTGGGGGGCTAAGTATCGGATAAAAATAGAAGATAAAAATCTAGTTTGCTTGCATCTGAGCATCTAATAATAGCTCATCAGGAAATTCACGCACATTGGACATCATACATTCGCCAAAATAATCTGGACCGTTTTTCCCTTTAAAATCAGAACCGCCGAAGCAACGAATCTGGAAGCGTTCAATCAGCTCCTGTACCCTTCTTTGATCTTTCAGGCTATGTTCTGGATGGTATTTTTCGATGCCATGGATGCCAAATGAAGCGAGTTCAGGAATCAGATCAAAACTATCCAATTTTCCTGGATGAGCGACAACTGACATGCCTCCACCTAGCTTGATGGCTTGGATGACTTCATAGACATCGATCATTTCGGTCTCTTCTTGACCAAAATCATTTTGTTTGAATAACTTGCGGTAAAGATGCCCGTTGATTGATGTATCATATCCTGCTTTGATCAGTGCAGAGACAATGTGTTGTTTGTAAAGAGCAGGCGCCTGTTTTGCAAACTGTCGCACCTGTTCTTCTTTGATACGAAATCCTTCAGTTTGGATTCGTTTCAATTGGCGCAGTGTGTTTCTCGTGCGTGCCGCACGCAAAGGTTCACACAGCTGCTCGATGTACTGATAATTCGTCAAGTTATATCCTAAGATATGTACCTGTTGATGGCGTTTGAAATCGTAAGCAGTCACTTCGATACCTTCAATAAAATTGATTGGAGAAGGAGCGAAGACCTGTCTGATTTGAGCTAATCCTGCCGAAGTGTCTTGATCCACGACGGACAGGATATTTATTTGATGCTTTAACGCTAATTTGAGTAATTCTTCTGGCGAACTACTGCCATCTGAAAAATAGCTATGAATGTGTAAATCTGCTTTCACTCGACTTTCTCCTCTCCTTTTCCCAATCAATTTTTTGTTCTCAATCAAGCATGGATGATATATTTTTTCCGTAGTCTGATCGCCACGACTTCCAAGATCGCTACCACTGCTAAAATCATATACACCAATACACCAATCTCATGAAAATCAAAATAAAAACTACTTGTCATCGCGAGTTGGAAGCCTAATCCACCCGCTCCAGCGGCGGCACCAACAGCGATTGCATTCGTAAAGTTGATCTCGAAGCGGATAAACAACCAAGAAAGCAAGGCTGTCATACAAGAAGGAACGATCGCTTGGAAAACAATGTGCCACCAACTTGCGCCACACGCACGTAACGCTTCGATCACGCCAGCATCGATTTCTTCGATACTCTCAGAAAAGACTTTCGTTAGATAAGCAATCGTATGGAAAGACATCCCAATGATTGCCGCATTGGCGCCTAAACCGATCAAAATCGAGAAAATCATGACCCATAAGATCGTCGGCACCGCCCGAATGAAGGACATCACTGTTCGGATTGCGTTTGAAATGCCCGAATGGCTGATATTCCTTGCTGTGAACAATGCCATCAAGAAAGCTGTTACTCCCCCGAGCAATGTGGTGATCACTGCTAGACCGACTGTCACCCCTAAAGCTTGCAACAAGGTTTCCAATGAGAAACGACCAGAAAGTCTTGGCTGGAGAAAAATCCGTTGCAAGTCTGTAAAAAATTGTCTCGTCGCATCTAGTAATACAACCTCTCCATAATCCATCGTTAATAACGTATAGATCGATACACTGGTCAGTAGAGTAAACAAGACCCAAGGTACGACCCGATACGTTTTCCATACACGAATCCGGATTTTCTTTTTTGAGTTTCGTCTAATTTTCGTTGGTTGTGTCAAGACGGTTTCTGTCACCGCCAATTCAAGCTCACTTTGTCGTTGGACCATATCAGTGAATCATCCTCCTAATTTTATTGGACGAAAGTTCCAATGCGATCACGATGATGACGATCGTCAAGATGACCATTCCTGCCATATCGTAGCGAAATTTCTTATAATAGAGATCAAATAGAAAACCAATCCCTGTTCCTGTTAGTATGCCGACTAATGTCGCATCACGGATATTGTTTTCGATCATGAATAATATCCAACTGATCAGCTGACCAAAGACCATGGGTAAGACACCTTGGAAAATGATCGCAAAGTAAGAAGCACCAGTCGCTGTCATTGCTTCCGTGATACTGCCAGCGACCTCATCGATCGTTTCCATAAACGAGCGTGTCAAGTAACCGTATGTCGTAAAGGTGATCGCTAAATAGCCGGTAAATTCATTTTGCTTGAAGCTCAATAGTAAGACCATTGCCCATACGACGATCGGGATATTCCTGAAAAAGCTAGCAAATACCCTTGCAATTGTTTTTGTCGCTTTATTCAGACCAGTCGTTTCCGAGCCGATGATTGCGGTGATCAATGAGAGCACTGTAGCAGTCATCGTCGCTGTGATCGACAGCAAGACCGTTTCTACTAATTTAGATAAAATCAATGGCAATGATTGGATCGAATTTTCTGTCGGGATAAAATTGGTGAACAGCCAGACAAAACTCTGAGGAATAGCTACAGCCGCCGTCCCAAATTGAAAACCAACAAATTGCGAAAAGACAACGTACACGACAACAAAGCTGAAGAGTGTCACAAATAACAACTGCTTCTTTTTTCGAAAAAGATCTTGATTCAGCGCCTTATCCATCGACACCCCTCCTATACTAACAATTCGTCTGACTGATAAATCTGATTGATCTCTGTTGTTGTCAGTTCTTCTGGTTTTCCTGAGAACACGACATTGCCACTGTTCACACCAATGATTCGATCAGAATAATCAATTGCGACTTCTACTTGGTGGAGATTGACTAAACAAGCAATCGCCAATTCTTTTGTCACTTGTTGCAAATAATCCATCACGACTTTTGAGGATTTAGGGTCTAAAGAGGCAATCGGTTCGTCACATAAGATCAATGCAGGACGTTGCATCAATGCGCGAGCAATTCCGACACGTTGTTTTTGTCCACCACTCAATTCATCACAACGCGTATACGCAAACTCTGACAAGCCGACTTTTTCTAATAAATCGAAAGCTTCCTGTTTTTCTGCTTCGTTATACACCCCAATCGATCCTTTCACGACAGACTTATATCCAAGTCTGCCATGAAGGACATTTTCAACGGCTGTGAGGCGACTGACTAAATTGTAATGTTGGAAAATCATACCGATCCTTCTACGTTTCAAGCGTAACGGCTTCTTCTTTAGATGCTGCATATCTTCTTCTTCAAAGTAAACGGCTCCTTCATTCGCAGAAATCAACTGATTGATACAACGCAAAATCGTGGATTTTCCTGCACCAGAAGGTCCGATGATCGAAACAAATTCTCCTTTTTCTAGTTGAAAGGAAATATCTTTTAGCGCTTGTTTTCCGTTACTATACGTTTTTGAAATCGAGTCTACTTGTAATAGCATGGCTCGTCCTTTCTACTTCTTAGCGAAGTGGGTCATAGAAACTGTCAGTGACTTCAACGAACTGTTCATCGGCTTCTTTCTGGAATAGCCCAACTGATTCAGAGTCTTTCGGTGAAAAGATTGCTTCATTGTTTGTCACTTCCTCACTCATCATTGCTTGAGTGATTTTATCGACAGTTTCTTCATCCAAATTATCTCTGTTGGCAACGAGTGGACCGTTCAACACAGGGATCGAATGGATCACACGTGCTTTTTTCCCTCTCACTGTATCAAATGGTGCCTCTGCATCTGCTTTGACTTGGTAAACGACACCCGCTTGATTTGCTTCGCCTTCCACGACATCAAAATATTGAGCCATGTTCATAAATGCTGCTACGTCGGCATCACCTTTAAGCAAGTTCACCGCAGAACCTTGGTGTGAACCACCGAAAAGTACTTTATTGAAGAAGTCGCCATCAATGATCAACTCATCTGAGCTGCCAAGTCCAAACTGATCAACGATTGCTTGACTTGGTACTCTAAAACCAGAAGTGGAAGAATTAGATACAAATGAAAAAGTTTTGCCCTCGATTGGTTCAAGTGTATATTCACCATCTTCTTGGTACTCTTCCGTATCTTCTTCGTTAACTACGATAAAACTGTAATACACGGCATCTTCCAGCGTGCCACTCGCACCTGAATTTGTTAGAAACGCTTGAACATTTTCATTTTTACGATTGGCTTCAATATAACCATCTGGTCCCATATACGCTAAATCTACTTGTCCGTTCGCAATCGATTCGATCACGATATTATAATCTGTACTAATGACGATCTCGACATCTCTACCTGTTGCTTCTGATACGATCGTTTGGATCTCATTTCTTGATTGTTCAAATTCACTTGCTGATTCATTTGGATAAAAAGCAATCTTGATTGGTTCGGAAGAATTCTGACTTTCGCCATCTGCTTGAGCATTGGAATTGCACCCAGCTAATAAAAATAAACCGGTCATGAAAAACATCGCACTAATAACTTTCAATCGTCTTTTATTCCAAAACATGTGTGGTAAACTCCCTTGTTTTTTATTTGGTACATCTCTTATTTTATGGATTCAATGTAAATTTCTAATGGACTTCACGATAGGAGTAAATGAAGATTGTAAATCATTTGTAAAACAAGGGTTCTTTTCTTTGATAAGCTGACACATTGGTACGTCTGTTCTTTTAAAAAAATCAGTGAAAAACTTCAAGCGATCCTCTTAACAAATTCATCGAACATTTACAAAAAAACGCAAAAATAAAGAACGATCCAGTGAATTTGTTCACTCACTAAATCGTTCTTTTTCGATTTTCGATCGTCCTCTTCTTGATTTTACACCGTTGGTCTAGTTGCGATTGAGACACAGTTTACTCGCTTTTACTTTTAGCAATAAACGGATAAATGAGACGGTAATACTTGGATCGTTACCGGAAGCTTTGTTCCTTCATCGCCATCGATATTTGTTGCTAACTCTTCTTCATCTACTAAAGAGATCACTAACTTCTCTGCTGTCTGATAAGCAAGATTTTCAGTCGTCGCATCGACGCCTTTGATCAGATCAGGAACGGCTTTTAAGGTATCCATAAATGAACGATCTTTCAAATATACGAAGTGCAGCTTACCATCATTGATTTCGGCTTTTGGTAAAAGTGTTTCAAAGCCACCGACTGAGTTCGTCAAACCGATCAACAGTGTACTACTTTCGATTTCTTCATCTACACCGTCAACTTCTACACGGAACGTATAGGATTGCGTATTCGTCAGTTGCTTGAAACCTGAAACAAAATAAGCCATTTTGCCTAGTTTGGTTTTCTTTTCAGGATCAACATCATTGATGGCTTCTGGAATCGTTCCGATCGCAACAACGTTCATAAAATATTGATCATTGATCTTACCAATATCTAACGACTTGGTTGATTCGATTGAAAGATGTTCCAGCGCTTCTTCAGGTTCTAAAGGAATGTCCAACGCTCGGGCTAAGTCATTCACTGTGCCCAATGGAAAGAAGCCAAAATTGGGGCGATGCGCTTGTTCTGCCAAGCCGCTGATAGCTTCATTCACCGTACCATCCCCGCCCATCGCAAAGACACTATGGATTTGATCGGCGGCAGCTTCTTGCGCAAACTTCGTCGCATCCCCACTTTTTTCCGTATGCAAAACTGTCACTTCATCAAAAAGAGTACGCAATTTGTTTTCTGCCATTTCTTCATATTCTTTTGCTTTTTCTCCTCCAGAACTAGGGTTAACGATCAGCAATGCTTTTTTCATACGATTTCTTCCTTTCTTGTTTGTTCTTTCTATTACAATAACATAAAACAAGAAAATTCTAAGTGATGATGCTACAAGAGAACACGCTAAAAAAGCCGTAGATCCTGAATACAGCATCCACAGCTTTTCAATAGTTATGATTGATTTGATGTAACAAGTACTGTCGCGCGAAACGCACCACATGACTCACTAAGAAAAGCCATTCGGAAGCACGGCTTATTCGGCTTTAACATCTCGTTGATCTACTTTCATGATCTCTTGTATCGATACTTGAAATAAAAAATAAACACTCACTTAAATTGATTATTGCACCTATCCATTTTTTGTTGAGGTCATGACGTTCGATCACTCATAAAACCAAATAAGCGGTGCTTCCGAAACACTTAGCTTATTGTGATTGCCAGTCTGCTGGATAAGTCACGTAGATAAAACGTGCTTCCCCAGTTACTGAGAACTGGATACTCGTACTTTTCGGAATCAAGATCAGTTCGCCAGCTTTTGCAGAGACTTTACGCCCGTCGATCAATATATCTAGCTGACCAGAAATCACGTAATCGATTTCGTCATATTCCAATGTCCAGTCAAAAGTCGTATCCGTCATTTCCATGATGCCGCAACCAAGGCGTGGGCTTTCTTGTAATGAAAAGAGATCTTTCGTGTATACTCGATCCGCAGGGTTTCCTGTATCAAGACGATCTTCTTCAGAGACAGTCATTTCTGCTAGTCTAATTGAAGCCACTCCACTAGGATCGACCTGTTTTGCCGGCATCAATTTTTCCATCACTAATTGTCGTACTAAGTTTTCGATCATTTGACGATCCAATTCTGCCATTTTCGTTACGCTCCTATTCTACGATCGTTTGCTCTTTTGCAGTCGTTTTTTCTTTTACAGTTACTTCTTTTTCTTTTCCTAATAAACGATTCGCCATGAACACTGCCACAAAGATCGCAGTGATCCCGCCAACGATTTTTCCGACCATCATCGGGAAAATCATTTCTTTTGCCACACCGGCAGTGAAGCCTAAGTGATCGCCTAAGATGAATGAAGCAGACACTGCAAATGCCACGTTGATGATTTTTCCACGGCGATCCATATCTTTCAACATTTGGAACATTGGAATGTTGTTTGCTAATGTAGCCACCATGCCGGCAGCTGCAATTTCATTCATGCCTAACACTTTTCCTAATTTCATCAATGGTTTATTGAATACTCGCGTGATCACAGCGACTAAACAGAATGCACCGGCTAATGTCAATGCAATATCACCAACTACTTCAATCCCTTCTGTAACTGGAGCAATTCCTGGAATCAATGTGATATCGATCAATTGTTGGATCGCACCAACGATCAAGCCAGCGATTGCAACGATCACTACACCTTTACCAAAGACATTGAACCCTTTGATCATTCCTTGTGGTGCTAACCATAGACCTACAATGATCAAAGCTGCAACAATCACGATCGGTAATAAGTTTGGTAAAATCATGCTCAATGGCATACCCGCAACTAAACCACCCGCTAACAAACCTAGTGGAATTGTGATGATTCCGCTCAATACACCTGTTGCTAAGTATTGTTGATCTTCTTTTTCAATGATTCCTAAAGCAACAGGGATCGTGAACACTAAAGTTGGTCCCATCATTGCGCCTAAGATCGCACCGGCAAACAAGCCAGCTTGTGGATCATGTGCCATTTGTTGTGCCAAAGCGAATCCGCCCATATCGTTTGCTAACAAAGTCGTCGCAAACATGGAAGGGTCAGCCCCTAAAAATTCATATACCGGTACAACGATTGGGCTAAGAACCGTTGCAAGAACAGGTGCTAATGTGATGATCCCGACCATTGATAAGGCTAATGAACCCATCGCCATCAAACCTTCTTCAAATTGTTCCCCTAATCCTAATTTGTTCCCGATACATTTATCGATCCCGCCGATAACCATAAAAAGAACCATGATATACATAATGATTTCATTGATACTCATCGTAAATCTCCTTTATTCTTCAATTGAATCAATTACACCGACAATCATTGCATCAATAGGTGTATCTGGATCACCAGCTGAAATTCTGGCAGCTTGCCCTTTGCTGATCAATACCTTGTCACCGACACCGGCACCGGCATTGTCTGCTGCGACAATAAATCCTATTTTCGTTTCTTTCTCATCTAATACATCGACCATCAGTAATTTCCAACCATTTAGTTTTTCATCTTTTCTGGTCGACCATAGACTTCCAGTCACTTTCCCTAATAGCATACGTGATCCCTCCTCATTTGAATAAACGATTTCTTAGCGCATATTCCTCTGCTAAGGGTGTCAACCGTTCTTGATTCGTTAAATCTATTCCATTTGTTTGTTGCAACCGCTGGATCAATTGCTTCTCCGTCACATACTTCCGGCTAGGCAACTCCTTCGCTAACGGCTTTTTCCGGCAACTCGCTAAAAATGCGTCGTAGCCTGTGTTTTCCTGTTCGAAAAAGTACATCCCGTAGCGTTCGCATTGCTCTGCTAGTTCATTGACTTTCTTTTTTAAGTGATACTTCATTTTGCTCGAATCATTCGCTGACTCAGCTTGCAAAACTAGTACAGGCTTTCCTGCGAACAAAAAAGAAAGGATACTCGTCGTTTGATGATCTGTCGGAAGTAATTGAGCGATAGCAGCCAACTGAGAAAGACTGACGTGCGGGACAACTAAGCCATCACATTTTGTTGGATCTTTCCCTTCTAACCAATCGACCATTGATAGATCAGCGAAAAACGTTTGAGGATAACCTGCTTTTGCCTCTGTCAACGCTAACTGATAGTCAGCTGGAGGCAATCGTTTCATCAGCATTTCTGTGACTTGCTGAATCACTTTTTCAATCTCCGTTACCTTCACGAAATCCCCTCCCTATTTACAAATATAGCCACGATCTCCTTTGTTCAATCCACAAGCATTTGCTTCATCGTAATCAATGTGCATATACGTTGCAAAATCTGGACTGACGCGAACCACGACATCATCAAAGATCAGTGGACGACTTGCTTCCACACGTACTTTCACTGTTTGACCATTGACTACTTGATTTTTATCTGCATCTTCTGGTGTCATGTGGATATGTCGTTTTGCTACGATCAATCCTTTATCTAGTTGAACAGCTGACTCACCGTTCATTAAGACAACACCTGGTGTTCCTTCGATTTTGCCACTTTCTCTGACAGGCACGCGACTACCTAAAATACGTGTATCCGTCATCGATACTTCGACTTGTGATTCGGCGCGTTCAGGTCCTAAAATAACGACATTTTGGAATAAGCCTTTTGGCCCTGCGACAGTGATCCGCTCTTTGCAGACATACTGACCGGGTTGAGATAATTCTTTTACTTTCGTTAATTGGTATCCAGGACCAAATAATGCATCGATATCTTTACGGCTCAAATGCACGTGTCTTCCTGAAGCTTCTACTTCAAAAGAATTTTGCTGTGACTGGATACGTTGGACTACTTCATTGATAATTTCATTTAAATGATCCAATCGGTTCATCTCCTACTCGTTTTTCGGCAGTTGAATAATACTTTGCAATTCTTCTGCCCATAACATAAAAATAGCTAAGTATGCTGGAAGTTCTGCTTCCAACAATTGACTGACTTTTTCTACTTGATACTCGATCTCATTGATTGAATAGCGCAAGATTCTTCGTTGCAAGGGGGAACGATAGATCATTCCTGAAAGTCGAGGTGGATGAGCTGAGAGCGTTTTCCCATCGAATCGACTAAAGTTTGCTAACCACTCTTGCTGATATTCTAAATACAACCAACCTTCAGCATACATATCGTTTTCTTCCAATAAATGAAAGAACAGCAGATTTTTCAGCTTCTTTATTTCTAAACAGATTTTTCGTTGCACACTTGGCAGCAACGTTTCTTGTTCAAAAAGAGGTTGCTTCGATTGCTCAATTGGAGAAGAAACGAGATTTTCTCGCATGAGCGGAATATGATGTTCACGTAAATAGCTAGAAGCTGCGGGAGTCAAAAGACAATCTTTTGAAACGACGAAAGTGCTTCCTGATTGGATTTTTTTCTTCCGAAACATGTGCCTTAACTGGTCTTCTGTGATCACACCCATATGACGCTCTCCTTTCTCCAATGGATTATTTCAAAGCATTGATCTCGTCTTGGAAACAAGCCAAATGAGCCAAAAATATAAGGAGTATTTTCGGTTCATTTGGCTCTTGTTTCATTTTAGACGTCTCTTACGATGATTATTCAGCAACTTTTGGTAAAATCGCATCTACTTCAGTGTGAGGACGTGGGATCACATGAACAGATAATAATTCACCTACACGTTCAGCAGCGGCAGCACCAGCATCAGTTGCTGCTTTTACAGCGCCAACATCGCCACGAACCATGATTGTTACTAATCCGCCACCAACTTGTTCTTTACCGATCAATGTTACGTTTGCTGCTTTCACCATTGCATCTGCTGCTTCAACAGCACCTACTAATCCACGAGTTTCGATCATTCCTAAAGCGTTTGTACTTGACATTATAAATTCCTCCTATGGTATGTTTATCATTAATATATATATTACATATTATTGTAATCGAGCTAATACTTGGGCAACGAGTGTATCGATCAACTCATCTTTGTTGCCCGCTTGATTGTTTGTTTCTTGTGTTGGCATTTGAGCGCCAGCGCCAAATTCTTGACGGATATCTGCTAAATCAGTGACACCGTAAGCGACACGTCGAACATTGAATAGATTTTCTACGCCGATGTTGTCAGAGGTAGAACTGCCACCAACTGCGCCACAGCCTAGCGTTAATGCTGGCACTAGGCCAGTTGAAGCCCCAATCCCTCCTAATGAACCTGCTGTATTGATCAACAGACGAGAAACTGGTTTTCTTAAGCCGAATTCACGGACGACTTCTTTGTTTTCAGTATGGATACACATTGTGTGTCCTGCACCTTCACCTTTTAAGATCTCAACGGATAGATCGCAAGCTTCTTGCCAGTTTTCAACCGTGTAAAAGGCGATGATCGGTGCTAATTTTTCTCTTGAGAATGGATACTTGATCCCAACATTGCTTTCTTCTGCCACGATCAGACGACGATCGAATGGAATATTCAAGCCAACTAATGAAGCAATATGGCGAACAGAACGGCCAACGATTTGCGGATTCATCGTGCCATTTGGTCGTAAGATGAAACGAGATAATTTATCCGCTTCGTCTGGACTCAAGAAGTAAGCACCTTGTTTGATCAATTCAGCTTTAACTGCTTCACGATTGACTTTTTCCACAATGATCGACTGTTCTGATGCACAGATCGTGCCATTATCAAATGTTTTAGAATCCATGATGCGTTTCACCGCCATTGGGATCAATGCGCTGCGTTCGATATACGCAGGGCCATTTCCTGGACCTACGCCGATGGCTGGCGTTCCTGAAGAATACGCCGCTTTGACCATGGCGTTACCACCAGTAGCTAAGATCAAGTTCGTATCTTTATGCGTCATCAATTCTTTTGTTGCTTGCATCGTTGGTGTCGTGATCACTGACACGCTCTCTTTTGGTCCACCCGCAGATTCAACCGCTGAACGGATGATCTCAACTGTCGCTTGGATCGATTGTAAGGCGTTTGGATGTGGCGAGAAGACGATACTATTCGCCGCTTTCAATGCGATCAAGGCTTTATAGATCACTGTTGAAGTCGGATTTGTCGATGGGATCAATCCAGCAACCACACCAACAGGTACGGCAATCTCCGTTACCTTTTTCTGTGGGTCATCATTGATGACACCTACTGTCTTCGTATTTTTGAATTCTTCATAAACGATTTTTGAAGCAAAAGCATTTTTGATGATTTTGTCTTCATAGATCCCGAAGCCAGTTTCTTCATTCGCCATTTTTGCTAGACGTTCACGCTGTGCGAATGTTGCGTCTGAAACTGCTTTGACGATTTGGTCGATTTGCGTTTGCGAAAAAGTTTCTAATACTTTTTGTGCATTCTTAGCAGCTGCGATCAAATCTCTCGTTTCTTGAATCGAGCGTAAATCTTTATCCACTATAGGGTCACTCCTTTAATTTCTGCCATGATCGCCTCTACTAATGCTTGTTTGCTTGCAGATTTGATTTCTGATGGTTTTAATTGTTTGACATTCAATTTGTAGGCTTCTTTTCGTAACTCAGCGACACGCTTTGCTTGTAATTCTGCCCGACGATCTTTTGTTTCACTGACCTTCTCTGGTTCGACCGGAGCTTCAACTTGTACTGGCTCTGCGGGTTCTACCAAGTGTTCAGGCGTTACTTCTGTGACACTTTCTTCTGCTTGTGGTTTTTGAAAAAGGATTTGTGTCTGTTCATCAACACGTGAGATCACATGATGCGAGATCAAACAGTTTAATTGTTTCGCTATAACCACACCGGCATCGACCGCTGCATTGACAGCTGCAACATCCCCACTTAGTTGGACGGTTGTTAGGCCGCCTTTGATGATCTCCGCATTCAACAAATTCACATCTGCTGACTTCAAAGCCGCATCGCTGACACTGACTGCGCCTAAAAATCCGCGAACTTCAATCATTCCAATCGCATTCATTCGTGACACTCCCTTAGTAACTCAACGGATTTTCTGCGATCCGTTGAACAACTTGTTCAAAAGCAGTACAAGCTGCTTTACATGCTGATTGACTACCAGTTAAAAGTGCCCCACCAAAGTTTGTTTCAGATGGTGGTCCGAAGAAACTACAGATTTCAACATCCGCTGCTTTCAATGCTGCATCTAGTGCAACCATTGCTTCTAAAGGCGGCGCGATCAAGTAAGCAATTGCTTCGCCTTCACGAATGTTTGCTTCTTTTGATAAATATCTTCCAGAACGAGAAACCACATGGGCAAAGTACACGATACTATCATCGTCATTTGCGCTGATAAAGCTTGCTTCTTGTTCGATGACTTGTGTCACTACGGACAGTCCGCTTGTGATCTCTGCCGGACTTGGTCCAGCGATGATCCCGATCACTTCACCTGCTAGTTTCGTAGAGGCATTCGCCGCTCCTGCATACATACTTTTTGCATAGACAACTTCTACTTCCGCAGCCTTTGTTGCTTCATCTAAAGCCACATAAGTCACATCATCACAATCTGATGTCACGATACCTAATGAGCGCATCCCTGGTGTCAGGCCAAATTGCTCTGCTAATGCAGCATCTACATTTGGAATAACTTGAACACTTAAGACGTTTGCGCCTAAACGATCATTTTTCATCGATTATTCTCCTCCTATTCGGCTTCTTTCAACTCGATACCAGATTTTTTCTTATCTAGCATTTTTTTGATCAATTCCGCGATATATGCACCGGCCTCAACCGCTGGTGTTCCACCTTTATGGATGTTTGAGATCACGGTACGACGAGCTTCTGGCATTCCTACTGTTGGACGGTAGGCAACATACGCACTCATCGATTCTGCTGTTACAAGTCCCGGACGTTCGCCAACTAATAGACATACTACTTCGGCATCAGTGATTTCACCGATTTGATCCATTGACGGCACACGGCAATATTTGACGAAGACGACTTGATCAAAATCTAAACCATACATTTTTAACCCTTGTTTGATTGCAGGTAATACTTCTTTGATATTTGCCCCGATAGCCGCAGAACTTAACCCATCCCCAACAACGATCTGCACTTTTGCTTTTGGTGTTGTTTGTTGTTTGATTTTTGCGCTGTTTTCTTCATCAAATTGACGGCCAAAATCTGGGCGAGTCAAGTATTCGTCTTTTGTTTTACAGATCGTTTGTGTCGAAATGAAGCCCATTTCTTCCACTAACTGTGGATCAACATCAGAGAATACCGCATCTTGTGCTGCAGCATGGTCCGCACGGAAACGTAAGGTTGAAGAAGTCAGATAACGAGTTCCTGTACGTCCTACACCGATACGAGCAGGCGTGAATGCTTTCATGCGTAAGTAGCCTGCTTCATCTTTTGCGTCTTTGACTAAAAGCTGTTTGCGTAGATCTACTTCTGTGATGTCATCGATCATGCCTTCTTCTACTACTGGTGCTGTTGTCGTCATCGTAGTTGTTGTAGCAACTGGCGCTTTTGGTTGTTCCGTTGGTTTTTCACCGGCTACCATTTCACTTAGCATTGAAGTGATCATTTCTTTCAATTGTTGTTCGTTCATTTTTTCTTGCACCCCACTTATTTGATAAATACTGAAGCATCGCCGGCTAGGCTTGTTAATTTACCATTTTCCATCAAGCCCATTTTCTCCATCCAACCTTCAAATTCTTTGATTGGACGTAAACCGAACAATTCACGGACTGTAGCTGTTTCATGGAAACCTGTTGTTTGGTAGTTCAACATCACATCGTCACCGTGAGGGATGCCCATGATATACGTACATCCAGCTGATGTTAATAACACAGATAAGTTTTCCATATCATTTTGATCTGCTTTCATATGGTTCGTATAACATACGTCACAACCCATTGATAAACCAGTTAGTTTACCCATGAAGTGATCTTCTAAGCCTGCGCGAATCACTTGTTTTGAATCATACAAGTATTCTGGTCCAATAAAACCGACAACTGTGTTCACAAGGAATGGATCGAATTTCTTCGCTAAACCATAACAACGTGCTTCCATCGTCACTTGGTCTGCCCCAAAATGGGCTTCAGATGACAGTTCAGATCCTTGACCTGTTTCAAAATACATCACGTTAGGACCAGCTGCTTGTCCACTGCTCAATGCTAATGCTTGTGCTTCAGCCAACATTTCCGCGTTTAAACCAAACGCTGTATTCCCTTTTTCTGAACCAGCAATCGATTGGAACACTAAACCCGTCGGTGCGCCTTGACGCATTGCTTCCATTTGTGTCGTCACGTGAGCCAAGACACAGGTTTGTGTTGGAATATCCCATTCACTGCGGAATTCTTCAAATTTATCTAAACAACGTTTCACACTTTCTGTTGAGTCATCAACTGGATTCAAACCGATCAGTGCATCACCGGCGCCGTAAGATAAGCCTTCCATGACAGAAGCCATGATACCATCCACATCATCTGTTGGATGATTCGGTTGTAGACGATTTGAAAAAGTACCGGCGCGACCGATTGTTGTATTCGCTGTTTTTTCGATGTGGATTTTTTTAGCTCCCACGATCAAGTCCATATTTGACATCAATTTGCAGACTGCCGCGATCATTTCAGAAGTCAATCCGCGAGAGATATGTTTGATTTCAAAATCTCCTGTTTTATCAGAAAGGATATATTCTCTTAATTCTGAAACTGTCCAATGTTTGATCATGCCGAAAATGCGCATGTTGACTTGGTCGATAATGATGCGTGTCACTTCATCTTCATCATAATCAACTACTGGATTGTTGAATAAGTCATTTAATGTCAGATGAGATAATACAACTTTTGCTGCTACTCGTTCTTCCGCAGAAGTTGCTGCAACACCAGCTAATTTATCTCCTGATTTTTCTTCATTTGCTTTAGCCAACACTTCTTTGACTGAAGAAAACTGATAGGTTTTGCCAAATAATTTTGTTTTTAAAATCATTTTTCTTGTCGCTCCCTTAATTAAATACTAGTGTTTTGACAACTACCGGTAACACTGCGCCTTCAGCTACAGGTTGTCCGATATCGATATAATCCCCATTTTCTACTTTGACGGAATCAATGCAGATGAAAGGATAATTTCCTGGTAAATATGCATGTAATGCATGCCCTAAAGCTTTCGCCATGTCTTCGTCCACCATGATGACCAGTGGGATATTTTCTGTGATCAAGGCAGATAATCCTTGAACGATCCCATCCGCATATCGTTGGACGTCGGCAAATGTCGGGTTCACGATTCCCTTCATCGCTAAAGCGATCTGCGGCGTTTCTTCCAGTCGATGCCAAGCAAGCTTTTCATCGATTCGTTCGCCCATTTTCTCAGCCTCTAAAGACTCATCTTCTTGGGAAACTTTTAATATCGGAATATTTTTGATTGGCAAGATCTGCTCATGATAAGCGATCGTGCTTCCGCTAATATCTGCAGTGTGCGATCCTGCGCCAACAACCGTTGCCCGAATGGTTTCATTACTTTGTAACACTTCTTTTTCTTTGAAGATCTGGGATTTTCGTAACGCTGCCCCTAATAACAGTCCAATATCGCCGTACTTGAACGTATCGGTCACTTCTTCGACCAAGCAATCCGCTACGCCACCAGAAAAGGTGACGATCGGGATTTCTTCATCTAAGCGTAACCCTCGATTGGTGATAAATAGGTCATAAAAACGACTTCGTTCACCGATCCCCACACTGTTTTCTAAGACTTTTACTAGCTCATCGATCACCGGTTGGATCGCTGTGACAGAAGCTTTCATACCAATTTTTAATGGTAGTCCCAACTGCCCGATCATGTCTGTGATCTTTGGTGAGATGTAAGAAATATTTCCTGCTTGATCGACCTTGATCAGTCGACCACCGATATCAAAACAAGCAGTATCATTGATTTCATCATCAGTGAAGACAACTAAATTACTCGTTCCGCCTCCGATATCGATATTGACGACCGAAGTATGACGTTTTTTCGAATACTCTTGGGCGCCTGCTCCTTTACCAGCAATGATACTTTCAAGATCTGGACCAGCCGTAGCGACCACGAAATCTCCAGCAAAACCACTCAACGCTTGTAATACTTTACTGGCATTGGCTTTACGAGCTGTTTCACCGGTGATGATCACTGCACCCATTTGGATTTGTTGTTTCTCGATCCCCGCTTGTTGATATTGTCGGGAAACAAACGCTTTGATTGCTTCATCATCAATCATTGTCTGATTGATCAAAGGAGTGAAGATGATTTCACTGCGATAGATCACTTCTTTTTCTGAGATCGTGATCCTTGGAACAGAAAATGCAGAGGCAAAATTTTCGATCGTCAGCTCTGATAAAACAAGTTGCGTCGTCGAGGTACCTAAATCGATCCCTACAGTTAGAATTTTTTCTTTTGCCATCGTTTTTTCTCCTTTCTGCAAACAAAAAATGCTTAAAGACAGCCTAGAATCTCTTCTACGCATCTTTAAGCATCGTTGCTTTTTCACCGAACAACATCTTTGGTGTTCTGTTCAAAATAGAAACAAGTTTTTGTTCCTTTGTTGGATGATTCAATTTTCACTTTCCCTTTTAGCTTATCTTTGATATAGCTATTCACGATCATCAACCCTAAACTTGTTTCTTTGTTTCGGTTGACATCATAGCCATTGCCATCATCTGTAACAGTGATCGTAATGACTTTATTTTCGATTTCTCCGCTGACCTCAACCATTCCACTTTGATCTGGCTCAAAGGCATGATCAAAGATATTTTGGAGTAACTCATTGACGACGAGCGAAATGGAAACCATTTGGTCACTGGAAACAGTGATCGTCGGATCAACTGTCAAATTCAATTGCACTTTTTCCGGATTAAAAATATGGCGGAAATTGTACATCACTGCCTCAAGCATTTGTCGCAAGGAAACATTATCCTCTACTTGCTTCGACAATAATTCATGTGTCGTCGCAATCGCCATGATCCGGTTCACACTTTCTTTCAGTACTTTACTAGCCTCTTTGCTAGTGGTACGGCGTGCTTGGATCCGCAATAACGAAACGACGGACTGTAAATTATTTTTGACTCGGTGATGGATCTCTCGGATCGCCACCGATTTTGATACGATTTCATCTTCTTTCTTTTTCACTTCTGTATTATCTTGAATAATCATTGCTACTCTCGATCCTGCATCAATCCAAACTTTTCGAATATTAAAGTAATAATTTAAATAAGCTGTATCTAATTCGATCAACCGATTTTCGGTTTGATCATTCATCTGATAAAGAACATATTCGAACGTTGTGTAATCAAGAGAGAGATTGTCATAGTGCAAATCATTGATCATTTCACGATAGCCTAGTTTTCGGTATAGTTCTTTTGCGCGATGATTCGCTAAGACTAAGTTTCCAGTGGCCGTATCAAAAATCAAGACCGCTTCAGCTAACTGGTCCATGATCAACGGATCGAATGTAGATTCGATCGCAAGTGTTCCTTGTTCTTTTGACTGTGATTCCTGTCGTTCAACTGCCCCAATCGGTTGCTCGACTCCCTCTTCTACGATGATCACACCGATTGTTCGTTGTTCATTTCGAATCGGAAAAATATTTTGCTTGATCAAGCGATTTTCTTGTGTGACTGCTAACAAGCCAATACTGTTCAAGCTTGTTTCCATGGTACGTAAAACACCAGGTTCATTTTTTAATAACGCTTCTTTTCCGACAACTTCATGTTTATATAATGAGGGAATACATTTTGGTTTCTTATGATAGACAACTAATGCTTCTTTCGTCATTTCATTAAAGACATCGATGAACACATCTGCCGTCTCATAATGCTTAGACTCTGTTAAATAAGCACTCGTCCGACAAAGCTCTTGAATATCTGATTGGGTTAGATTTGTATAACGCTGACATAATGTATTGATTCGTTCCATTATTCATCATCCATAATAATCAATTCTGCGATTTCACTCATACGTGCGCGTTTGTTCATACTTAATGTACGCAACATTTGATAAGCTTCTTCTTCAGAAATATTATTTTCTTTTGCTAATATCCCTTTTGCCTTTTCCACAACTTTTCGCTCTTCCAATTTCAATTGTAGTTTATCGATTTGTTGTAGCAGGTTTTGAGTTTCTTTTCCTCTAGCGATCCCCATCTCGATAGTTGGGATCAAAGATTTTGAATCTAATGGTTTTACAAGATAACCGATTGCGCCTAATTTCTTTGCTTTCTCCGTATTCTCTTGATCACTGTAAGCAGAAAGAAACACGATACTACCTGCTAACTGATCTTGGATGATTTTTTTACCAGATTTCAGACCATCTAAAATCGGCATTTGGATATCCATCAATACGAGATCCGGCTTAGTCTCTTTACAAACTTCGATTGCTTCAAATCCATCTGCGGCTTCCCCAACAACTTCATAACCAGCTTCCAGTAGAATATCTCGAGTATCCAATCGTGTGATTGGCTCATCATCTACTATCACAATTCTGCCCTTCATATTCAATACGCTTTGTCTCCCCCGAACTAAGTTCTTGTAATTTCACACGTCACAGAGAATTGCAAAATCTGTTTGAGTCCATCCAGTACAGCATGTAATGCTGCTTCAACAGAACTCACGTCGCCAGAGATAACTACTGAACCAGAGAAACGATCGATAAAGCCGATCGTGATATCGCCACTTTTCGTTGCAATATCAACAGCGATGATTGCAGCTTCACTTGGCGTGATCGTTAAGATCCCTAAAGCATTGCTTGTGCCTGCTGGTAATCCTAATTTCGTATAGACTTCCTTGTCGGGACTTGCAATGATGTGGGCTAAAGTAACTTGTTTTCCTGGGACGTATTCTTGGATCATTCGTTGTTTTTCTTCCAAGCAAGACTCGCTCCTTCATTTTAAGCAATAAAAAATCCTCAATAATAAGCGATAAAGTATTTACTTTACGCTCGTTATTAAGGGCATCATTGCTCTTAAATTTTGAAGCACTCCGTTGTGCTCATTCATTATATGTTAGCCATTTCACGATGTCAAATTTTATAAGATTGCTTTTAATATTGCTCTAACGCCTTTTTCATCTGCTTGACGCGGATTGGTTCTCGTACAGCCATCTGCTAAGGCAGAAGTCGCAATTGCTTCTTCATGTGACAACACTTCTTTTGAAGACAAACCATACTCACTCAATGTCGCTGGCATGTCTAATTTTTCTCGCAACTGTTTGATCAGACGAATCAAGTTTTGTACCCCTAAGCGAGGATTCTTCGTTTGTGTGTTACTGATACAGTTCGCTAATGCCGCATATCTTTCAGCTACTTCTACTTCTGTCACTTGACCGTTGCCTAAACCACTATTATAGGCAATCACTTCTGGAAGTAAGATGCCATTGATGCGACCATGTGGCACATGTAAACGAGCGCCAGCCGCATGAGCGATCCCATGGTTCAAACCTAGTGAAGTCGAATTGAACGCCATGCCTGCCATACAAGAAGCTAAGTGCATTTGTTCTCTGGCTTCTTTGTCTTGACCATTTTTGTATGCTCGCTCTAAGTATTCAAAAACTAAAGCAACCACTTTTTCACATAAGGCATCTGCTACGCCATTTGCTTCTGTTGAAACGTAGGATTCAATGACATGTGTCAGTACATCCATTCCTGTATCCGCAGTGATTTTCGGTGGAACACTCATGACTAATCCTGTATCTAAAATCGCAACATCTGGTTGAATTTCATCCGTTACTAACGGGATTTTCAAGCCTAATTCACTGATTGTGATCACAGAGAAATTTGTTACCTCAGACCCTGTCCCACTTGTCGTTGGGATCGCAATAAATTGTTCCGTCAAAAGATCCATTGTCTTTTGTCCAAAATATTTCATTGCTTTCGCTGCATCGATTGCGGAGCCGCCACCGATTGCTACGATCACTTCACTTTGGAAGCTTTCCATTTCTTTGATTCCTGAAACGATCTTATCAAGTGGTGGATCAGGAACAATATCACTAAATACATGGTACTGGTTTAAATAAGTCGTTACTTGCTCCACCATGCCGTTTTCTGCCATAAATGGATCAGTAACGATGAACACACGCTTTTCTTTCACATTTTCAAGACTTTGTAACGCATCTTCGCCCACAATGATCTGTGTCGAGAATTGTATATTTTCCACGAACATTCCTCCTTGAAACCAAAATAAAAGAGACTTCAAACCAATGGAAATAAAACATCCATTTGTTTGAAGCCCCTTTGCTTCTTTTACAATCCATACAACAGTGTATGGTGTCTATTCTGTAACAATCGATTAACACATGCGCCGGGAATCAGCAGTACGCCATTGTACTTGAAATCTCTTTCCCCATTGAAAGACCAGCCCAATATTCCCATACACATCATCGTGCTATGTGTGGGATTGAATCAAATATTCTTGGGCTGACTTTCAAAAAACGTCATTTTTTAGCAACACCCTGTTTTGCCTCGAAACAGTTTGCCCAATAATGAAAAATAAGAAAAGACCTGACTTAAAAGCTCTAAGGCTTTATCACAGTGGCGGGACCGTGCCAGCATCTCACTGGCTTCCATTCGTATCTTTCATAAACATTTGATTAATCTACATGCACTTTATCACACTGTTTGTGAAAAATCAAACACTTTTTTTATAAACCTTCTTCTTTTATTTTATGGAAAACTTTCTCTCCTCTAGTGTAAAAAACATCTTCTTGCCCCATTTGCACGTTCATATAACGCGCCAACGCATAGAAATAATCAGACAAACGATTCACGAACACGATTACTTCGGGATTGATTGCCGCAGTCGCACTTAAACGAACGATATGACGTTCCCCACGGCGAGCAATCGTCCGCGCTACATGGATCATACTCGCGCCTTGACAACCACCAGGTAAGATAAATCGCTCAATATCTGGTGATTGTTGGGTATAGAAATCGATCCGTTCTTCCAGCCAAGTCACACTTTCTTGTTGGACTTTAAGTGGTCGTCCATCTTCTAACACCGTAGATAGATCCGTTCCTACATCGAATAATAGTTGTTGCAATTCTTCTAACTCTTGCTTAAAAACGTCTTGTTCTTTTGACAATTGACTGATCGTATAGCCTAACCATGAGTTCAACTCATCGATCGTTCCATAACTTTCCACACGATCTGAATCTTTGGATACACTATGTCCACCAACTAATTTCGTCATTCCTTTGTCGCCTGTTTTTGTGTAGATTTTCATGTTTGTCCTCCTAAATATTGAACCAATTCTTCGAGTCCTGTTTTTTCTACTGACGATACTTCAAATAGTTTCGTTGCTCCTGCTGCAACCAACTGTTCACGTACACGTGCCAACTCTTTCTCGTCTGTGACTAGATCCACTTTAGTCATGATCCCGATCACTTCTTTTGGAAAGATATGCCCAAAACCAGGTGAAAAAATCTGTTCTTGGTCTAATGCACTTTGGACCAAACCGATCACTTCCGCTTCTGCCGCCGTCACAGTCAACGCAGAGTAGTATTGGCGATGTAGAATAAATTCACCCGGCGTATCGATCATCTCAGGATGAAATTCTACTGCTTGAGTTTTATCGTAAACAATTGCTTCTCCACGTAAGGCTTGACAAAGAGTGGTCTTCCCACAGCCGATCGCGCCCATCAAAATGATTCTCTTCATTGATTCCCTCCATAAAAAAAGCCTAAAAAAGCAGAATAAACTCTACTTTTTTAGGCGCCATTGCCATATTTATCCGCACACATCGTTGTGTGTTTCTTTTCACCAGTGTAATCGCTTCTCTCAGGTTTGTCAAAATAAATCTTGCGCTACAGCGATGAAAAAACGTTTGGAGATCCATCGTCTCTTACCAAAATTTGAAGTTAACTTCAAATTTATCAGAAATGATGATTTTTTTGAAGTTAACTTCAAATATGCTATACTTATATTAAGAATATCTTATCGAAGGAGGAATCACTTTGTTTCAGCGACCTCACTATTTAAATCAACTGATTCACTTACAAAACACTGATTTCATCAAAATTATTACTGGCGTTAGGCGTTCAGGTAAATCGGTATTACTTATGCTTTATCAACGCTATCTATTGGAGCAAGGTGTTGAACCAAACCACATTATTTATATCAATTTTGAATCATTCAATTATCAAGTAGTCACAGATGCAGAGAAATTTAGGAACGTGCTAACACCATTGATTCCTCAAGATGATAAAAAAATTTATTTTTTATTTGACGAGATCCAACTTGTCGACGGATGGCAACGTGTCGTCAATGGCATAAAAACTAGCTTTGATTGTGAGCTAGTCATCACTGGTTCCAATGCAAATATGTTGTCTGGGGAACTTGCAACTTTACTTAGTGGCCGATACATTGAGATTCCCATTTATCCGTTATCCTTTGAAGAATTTTTGTCTGTAAAAGACATTGCAAAAGATTCTCGGTTCGTCGATCAAGCATATCAAGAATATGAAAAATATGGTGGTTTCCCCAGTGTGGTGTTAGCAGATGAAAGAATCAAAGATACGATTTTGTCAGGAATCTTTGATACGATCGTTCTGAACGATGTTGCCTTGCGTGCCAGCGTAAAAGATGCAACTGTATTGAAATTATTGATTCGTTTTTTATCAGACAATGTTGGACAACTCGTCAATGCGTCAAAAATTGCGAATACATTAAAAAGTGAAGGCATCTCAACGAGCACGCACACTGTCAATCGCTACTTGGACCTATTAGAACATGGTTATCTCTTTTATCGTGCGCAACAGTATGATATTAGAGGGCGAGAATATTTAAGAACAAATGGAAAATATTTCATTATCGATGCTGGACTACGCAGAAATGCGGTAGGAAGAAAAGACGGTAATTATAGTAATCGCTTAGAAAATATTGTATATATCGAATTACTAAGACGAGGTTATCTAGTAGACGTTGGGCGTATTGATAATCAAGAAATCGATTTTGTTGCAAAAAAATTGGATGAAACACTCTATATCCAAGTAACCTATGAACTTCCCAACAGTAATCGTGAAACTGACAACTTACTTCATATCAAAGATAATCACAAAAAGATAGTGATTACCGGTAAATATTATGAAACCCACCAAGTAGACGGGATACCGATTCGATACATCGTTGATTGGCTACTTGATAAATAATTGTCGTACACAGGCTCGATTCAACTAAATAGACGAACGCCTAGAAACGTAACCACTAATAATTACTTTTCTAGGCGTATTTTTTACTTATGAACTTAATGTTCGAGCTTCTAACTTTTTCCTAACGCACGATCGAACGTGACATCATCGCGATCGTGTGACGATTCCCACGGATCGCACGGCTCATCGCCATGATATTTTCTACAGGAGCGATTCCTGAATAGCCGGCATCGCCGATGTGTTGGATATCAACACCGCAAATTTTATTTTGGATCGCAATTTGTTTGATCGTGTCAGAATCACTTGACTCTTGGCTCGTACCAATTGCTGACATCACTAACGCGCCAGCGGCATGGATCACTTTGACAGCCGCTTTTAATTCACTATCATCAAACCCGGGAACTGTTCCTACTGCAGGAACTAAGATCACATCTGCACCTGCTTCGATAAAGGACTTGATTGCCTCTAGGTCCGCTACCGGTTCATCGACACCCGCACCGTGCATTTTCCCAGCAATGATCATACCACCGAAGTATTCTTTTGCCATTGAGATGGCTTTTGTAATGGCATCATTCGTCACACCACTTCCTGGATTTCCTGTCAAACAGATGAAATCCAGTCCTTGTTTCTTAGCAGCTTCCATTGTTTCACGAGTGGCTTGACGACCAGCTGGAATATCCAGGCGGTCTTCTGCCATCTTCGCCTCTAAATCAACAGGCTCAAGATTCGCCCCAATTGGTCGACCAACTACTTCTCGTAACGTTTGGATGATCGGCTCACCATCTTTACCCTTCAAACCTGAAACAACTGGTTCTAACGCATCAAAAGCATTCAATAAAATCAAATCCGCACCATACGCACGGGCAATTTCAGAGTTCGTGACATCTTCAATGTTACTGTCACGGATCACTACGTTTTCAGAACAAATGACACGTCCCTCACTTGCTTTGATCGATTGTTTCAACTCTGCGCCAGTCATTGCCATGATCTCTGATGCTTGCGCACTAATAAATCGTTTTACCATTTTTTCCACTCCTTAAATGTCTTGCATTTCATTCATGCGATTTTGTTTTTCCATTACACCGAAGAACGGCAGATAAATCAAAATATTTAAAATCAAGCAAATGATTTGGATGATCGAACCTGAGATATGACCACCAGTAGCTAAGAAGCCCGAAATCACAGGTGGCATAGTCCAAGGAACAGCAATTCCTACCGTACCGTGAACGAAACCAAGTGACATTGCAAAATATGTCACGACTGCATTGACCATCGGTGCCAAAATAAACGGAATCAACAATGTTACATTCAATACGATCGGCATCCCAAACATTGCTGGTTCATTGATATTGAAAATACCTGGAGTCAATGTCAAAGGAACCATTGTTTTTGTCATTTTTGATGAATTTTTTCTCAAACCAACGATTGCTGCGGCAATCACTAAACCTAGCGTAGCTCCGCCGCCACCCATATACACAAAGTTTTCCATAAATGGTTGTGTAATGATATGGGGTAATTTTTCCCCAGCTTCTACAGCGACACGGTTCGCATCTGTATTCATCAACCAGATCGGCATGATCACAGAATTCACGACATTGGCACCATGGATACCCATGAACCAAAACAATGAAACTAAGAAGATCGACACTAACGTACCACCTAATGTTCCGCCAAGTAACCCTAGAGGTCCACCGAAGATTTCCATCAATAATTGGTGGATATTTCCTGAACCCCAATCAGTCATTTGGAAGATCGCATAGATAACCAACCAAAAAGTCAGGATCGATGCACCTGGGATCAAAGCAGAAAAACTTTTCGCAACCGCTGGTGGAACAGAATCCGGTAAGCGGACTTGGATATTGTGATCAATGAACCATTTGAAGATCAATGTTGAAATAATTGCAATCACCATTGCCACAAAAAGACCTTGTGCCCCCATAAATGCAGTTGGAATACCAACACCGTCATCTGATACAAGGTTAGGCGTCACTAGTAAGAAAGAAGAAATCGAAATGATACCTGCGGATACTCCGTCTTTTTCATACTGAACAGCCAACGCATTCGCAATCCCAAAAGCCGCAACTAGACCCATGATCCCAAAACTAGCAGTGACCCCTTTATTCAAATAAGCATCAATTCCATTTGCACTTAAAAAATCCGTCCAAGCATCGACTGGAAATGAAGAAATAATCAAAAATAATGACCCGGTAATAATCAATGGTAAAGCAAGGGTGATCCCATTTCGAATCGCAATCAAAATCTTATTATTCGAAACTTTAGCAGCAATTGGCAACATCTTATTATTTATAAATTCGTTCATCTTTATCTTCTCCTATCTTAACGATTGTGACGCTACGATTGAGTAACCAAAATAGCTCTTCACACCCCGTACTATAGCGGAAAAATAAAGCCCTTACAAATCGCAAAATGAAAGAAAAATTAGTTTTTATCATCATTTTCTAATAAAAAGGGATAATAAGTTAGTTTTTACCTTAAAATAAGCCACTTATCCAGCTACTTCTGAGAAACTGGTATGGTATAATACATACCAAATAGCACAGAATAAATTTTTCCTCATGAATCCCGATAGAAAGGCAAGGAACTATATTTGAGTAAATATGAACAACTAGCGAACTTGATTCTCGAACGGATCCATCACGGAGAATATCCTCCCGAATCTTTCTTGCCAAGTGAAAGAAAATTGATGACTGAGTTTAAGGTGACGCGTGATACGATTCGTACAGCACTAAAGAGTTTAGAAGCCACAGGGTATATCGAAAAAATCCCTGCACGAGGCAGTAAAGTGGTCGCACATGATAAAATTGATTTTTTTGTTAGTGATCTGTCAGGAACTTCAGAAAAATATCATTCCGAAAATCATTCATTCGATACAGAGATCTTGTCCCTAAAAAAAATCATCGTGGATGAGCAGCTTAGAGATAATTCAGGTTTTACCTTAGGGGAATCCGTCTGGTATTTGCTTCGTCGCCGGCTGTTGAATGGTCGGGCACTGATTTTAGAAGTGGATTATCTGCGTACCGCTGTCGTTGCTGATCTAACAAAAGAAATCATCAACCAATCGTTGTATCGCTATCTTGAAAATCAACTACATTTGAAATTGAATTGTTCAAAAAAGGAAATTTCCGTTGAGAATATCACCGCACCTGTTGCACAGCATTTAGATTTAGGAAAACATGACAAAAATATCTTTGTTGTCAGGAATTGGGCCTATTTGACCGATTATACTCACTTTCAATATACAGAAAGCTGGCATCAAGTTGATTCATTCAAATTCGTATTATTGGCTGATCGCCCCACTAATTGACTCTTGCTTGGATGATCAGCTCTAAAACCGCAAACATGCGACCAGTTCAAGAAAGATTTCTTGATTTGGTCGCATGTGTTTATTTTATCGAAGTCCTTACGATCTCAAGTACTACTTGGCTCAGTTTGAGACGGTCAACCACAGTAAATGTCTCACTATGACGTACTCGTGATATGTGCTTCAACTGGATTATGCGCTTCTGTTTCACCAGTAATCGTATAGCTATTCGTACTTTCTTGTTGTAATGAACCCACATCCCAAGTGACGGCGGCAATTTTACCGATTTGATAAGGTTCTCCTGCTCCATTAACGAGTTCATACGTTTGACGGATTTCTTGCGGCAAGTCTAAGCGCTCAAGCGTTCCTTCAGGGTCATTAAGATCGATCGGCTGGTCCGTTGTGATTTCTAGCGGAAGATTCGTTGGCTTATTCTGTCCTGTTTGCCAATTTGGGATTTCACGAACGCCACTGCCATCATTGATCACGCCATTCATCATCCATGTGTTATCCACGATTTGACTCGCACCAAAGGAAGTCGGATATGTTCCTTTAGGCCCCGCTGCATTCCAAAAATAATTTTCACAAAACTGCCAAATCTCAATAGCCCTTACAAGTGAACTGTCAATCAGAGCTTTCGCTTCGTCATAGAAGCCTCGATTGATCACCCCATACGTCAACAAGGAGCTTGGTGCCCATTTCAATACAGGGAAACCACACAAGGCTAAGGACGGATCAATAATATCCACCACAAACTGAGTCAATTGGGTAGCTTGTGCTGAAGGTAAGTCTGGCAATACTAGCCCACTACCGATCATATGTGGTAACTCAGTCGTTGATCCTGAAACTGGCGGCTCAGAAAGATGTCCATTATTTCCATGGATGAATTTCCGCTCATCCAAGTTGTCTGGATCAATATCGACACAACCAATAAAGAAATATTGCCAAATACCACGCTGATAGTTGGCATCTGGAAGATTTGCTCCGTTGCGCAAAACTTTGCGATTCGTGTCACTGTTTGTACTATTTTGAGGATAAGAATACAACGCCTCATGTGACAATGGATCACAAAACATCCAATAGGAATAATTCGCCAGACTTTCTTCGTGACGCGCTTCCCAATACGCAACTTCATCTGCATACAAACCGCCTAATTCCTGACAGATTTCAATGATAAACTTCGTATCATAGATAGCAGAAATCATAAACTCTGAATCAACTTCATTTGCTACATTGATTGTTTCGTAGACCCATCTTGGATTATCAAGCTTCCACTCCAGATGACGTTTTAGAGCGGGATACATTGCGGCAAGCCTGGCTGCATCGGGTGAAAGCGAATGGATCATCCAAATCGTTTGCGCCATACGAACAGGCAATACTTCTCCAGAAAGAAAGCCATTGGCATCGACCATGGACATGAACCCTTCCATCCCACTCCAAGCAATCGACGGATTGATATACATCAAGTCTTGGATTTGAAGAAGTCCTTCCCAACAATTGTTCGCAGGTGTCATCGAAGCGCCCGCGCATTGTCTACTCGGTTTTCCAAGCGATTGTTGCGTGAAAGCATACCCTGTTTCTTCAGTAGGTGCCAAAATATTCCCAATCAAATGTGTCCAGCCGGCATAGTACAGTACCCGATGTTTTTCAATTGTCACTACTTCATGATGATAAACAGATGGATCTGAAACACCCCATGTTTGTGGAGCCGGTACACTTGCTAATAACTGATCCCAATACGTTTTTCGAGCAGCATAGTGTTCTTGGATCGACAACGCACCCGTTCCGATTCCGACCCCACGCAATGCTCGTGTGATTGCCATCGTTACACCTTCTTCTTTTGTGGCATAGCCGATAACTAAAGCAATCGAAGAAATCGTCGTAGGTATTTGATATTTCCCACGACCTTCTATAAATGTTGGTGGGATGATTTGTGCTGTCGCATCCGCATCGATTTGACCACTTTCTGTTAAGGCAACGACTTTGATCGCCGTTTGGAATAAATTCTGATGCCAATCAGCAAATTGTGTATCATTTTTTACGACAACTTGATTCGAGGATTCCCAAGTACATTTCAAATTATTCGTTTGATAATCGGTCGCTGAAGTCGTCGAATCACTCATTTCGATCTCAAAAAAATCACCAGAAACCTGACTGAGTGTGATGATGCGACCAAGTGTTGATTCGTCAATAAAGAAATCAGTTGTGGCGATTTGCCCGCCACCTGGTACTTCACCCGATAGCATCACTTTGTGAGGATACCACGCAGATCGTAGACTCTCCTCACTTACTTGGACCCCATCAATACTCAAAAGGGCATTCAACGAAGAGTCCTGAAACCCGGATTTCTTTTCTCTTATATACTCACCATTTATCATTGTCTTGTTTGCATTCCCGCGAATGCCGTAATAAGCGCCAAATCGCAAGTCAAAAGAGGTTTCCACTGGTGTGATCGCTTGATTATCAAAGTTGTATTCTGGATTCGTCACTAGGCGACTAAATGGCAAGGTCAAATTCCGATGTTCCTTCATCGTTGCTGAATTTACTGGATCATCATTTCTCAACTCATCCACGTTGATTGTTGGATCTCCGCCAAAATCAACTCCCGCAATCGTTCCTGTCACTTGCGACGGTAGCGCTAATGGGATGTCGTAACTTGGCTGACTTCTGATAATCGTGCCTAAATCAATTGATTCTCCAACATTTCCTCGGAAAGTAAAAATAAGCATGAACGTTTTTTCAATGACGATTGGATCATTCCAATCAGACAGTGCTTCTGCCCCAGCTATCCCTTTGATTGAATAATTGAACTTTTCTAGAAAACGACTATTTGCTGCGGAGGATTCCTCTTGTAATAGGATCTCTTGACTTTCGTTTTCCACATCTTGAACAGATAATGCCCACGTCAATCCTTCCGTCACCGAACGAATCTGAACCATCAAGTCAGAATATTGCCAAGTAGAATAAGTAAACACTTTCGTTAAACGTGCAGTTGTATCAGTTAATGTGATTTTAGCCCCAACAGAGCTGTACGCAATTTCTGCATTCGTCAGCGCCCACCCTCGATCTTGGGTAAAATCCTCTAAAACAATTTCATCTACTGGTTCTTTAGGTCCTGGTGCTTGTGTTACGCTAGTTTTTTGATTATTTACTAAAAAAGTCTGCTCTAACATTCGTTTCCCCATTTCTTTGATTCGCCACAGTAACATGCAATTGACAGTCGAATAGACACCGACAAAGACATTCTTCAATCAACATCCCCACACCCTAAGAAAACGCATACAATTCAAACAGAAGTTGAACCTCCTCCCCTTTACTTTTCAATTAAAGTATAAAGGTTTGAAAATTAGAACTCAAAGAATATCTTGATTCTTCCAGATTGATTTTAAAATGGATTTACCAATAAAAAAAAAGAAAAGATATCTAAAACTCAAGCAACGTAAGACAATCAAATACTTACCTTGTTGAATCCATCAATATCTTTTCTTTGTAAAATTTTAATCTAAAACGCTTGTTTCTTTAGTTATTATTTCCGAACAATACTAGAGCAGGATCAATCAATTGCGCTTGTGCTAAGCTGTTGTCACGACTGATCTCAAAGTGCAGATGGCTACCTGTACTGTTTCCGGTAGAACCGACAAACCCAATGATTTGTCCTTGTTCGATCTCATCGCCAACTTTCACGATGTATTCTTGTTGGTGCGCATAAAGTGCAGTCGTGCCATCTTCATGTTCGATCGCTACATAGTTCCCCCATGAAGGATGGAATTCTGCTCTGATGACAGTACCCGCTTTGCTGGCATAGATCGGCTCCCCTTGAGGTGCTGCAAAGTCTAACCCACGGTGGAATTCACCGCCACGAGGACCGAATGGGCTAGAGATCGTAAAGTTTCTTAATGGTACGATATATCCTTCTTCATTGATCTCTGGTCCAGCAACTTCTTTGTCATATTGTTCTAAGTCATAGGTTTCAATCAAACCATTTAGTTTTTCGTTATATCTTGTATCTGTCGCATAACGACCTGTTAAGAATTCTGTTGCTTCTTTGTAAGTTTCTGCATTAGATTTCCAAACGCCAGAATAGAATTCGCTGTCGCCAGTCAAGCCTTCTCGCATTAATTTCGCGTAATCTTCTAGGCTTTCCTCATAATTTTCGTATCTTCTGAATGTTGCTTGGATCGTATACAATGTACCATCCCCAGCATCTTCTTGTGTCGCAAAAGTCACACCATTGCCATTATGTGTACCTTTGATTCCAAAAAGATTGTAGTTCGGTGATTGTGCCAATTGGCTTTGACCACTAGCAGATTCTAAAATTGCTTGGGCGATCATCACTGATGCGTACAAATCATTTTCTTGCCCGATTTCTCGAGAAGATTCACCGATTTTGCGAATGAAGCTCTCAACTGATTCATCTTTTTCAAAATGGATCGATCCTTCATCCGTTTCTTGACTTGATGGCACAAGATCTTGGATCGGTGTTGTTGCAGAAGGTTGACGTACCTCTTGAACAACCGGGGCCGCAGGAGCAGGCGTTGTTTCCACAGGTGTAGCCGGAGCTGTCACTGGTGGAGTTGGCTGACTTGGTTGTGGCGTTGGTTGTGTTTCACCTGTAGAGCCGCCAGTTGGTGGTGTTGTTGGTTTTTCCGGTTGACTCGGCTGCGTTGGTTCTGTTGGCTTCGTCGGTTCCGTTGGTTTTGTTTCTTCCGGTGGCGTACTCGGTTCAGTCGGTTCTGAAGTATCAGGTGTTGTTGGTTCACTAGAGTCGCCAGTAGATGGCGGAGTTGTTTCTTCTGAACCATCCGTTGTTGTATCTGTTGTGTTATCTTCACCTGTCGTGTCAGACGAGTCAGTTGTTGTTTCCGTTTGATCATTTGAAGTAAATGATTCATGGTTTTCAGTTGTTGCTGGTTGCTCTGCAGAGAAAACTTGTTCATCTGCTAATACTTGTAAAGGCGTAGTCAGTAGCATTTGTGAAAGAAATACAAATGAAACTAACTTATACGTAGACTTTTTTTTCAATTTTTTTCATCCTTTTCTTTAGTTAGTTTTAAGATACATGGAAGTTATGAATTTTTTGTTAAAAAAATAATAATTTTTATAAAGTAATAACGATTATTTATCTCATATTTGACATTTGACAGCTTTTAATAACTAGCGTTAAGTGAAAATATTTTATCAATCATTGAGATAATACGAATAGACATTAACTTTATTATAGTTCATTTTAGCAGGAATAAGAAGGATTACGCAGTCCATATTTTTTCATAATTTAGCGCAATTTTTGAACTTGACATCGTTACCCCTTCTTTCTTTTAAACTCTGATAGCCTCGAGATATCTAGCAAAAATAGCCCTCCAAATAATGCTTTACAACGATTTGGAGGACTATCTCTACTAAATTTGTGATCGATAAAAGATAGTGAAACAAATAATCTAAGTTCGTCTACTACAAATTAAATACAGTTTAGTTATTCAGTTTTTATCATTCAGCGATATTATTGTTTTCTTTTCTTTACTGCTATGACCAGTACAACTACTACCAAGATCCCCCCTAGAGCAATCAGTGTATAAGAAACAACTTCTCCCGTTTTAGGTAGGAATGACTTTCTTGTCTCCTTTTCCTTTGGAGTAGGTTTTCTCGGCTCTGGTCGATCAGGCACGTCTTTTCCTGGTACAACTGGCACGTCTGGCTTATTCGGTTTATCTGGATCTTCCGGAATGACTGGTACTTCTGGTTCATCTGGCGGTGTCACATGATCATCCACTGTCGCGATGTTCAAGATTTCTTTTCCTGACACAGCTTCATTATTCACTTTGACTTTAAAGACGATCGTGCGAACTTTTGTGTCGTTGATCTTGCCATATTCGGCAGTGATCGTGCCGTCTTTTGCAGTCAAACTTGTTGGTTTTGGATCGTCCCCTTCGCTAGTCAAACTTCCTTCGACATACGTCAAGCCTTTTGGTAACTTATCAGTCACTGTCACTCGGTTCAAGACGCCGTTTTCTATCGTGTTGTGGAAACTGATGCGGTATTCTAGCTCTTCACCGATTTTGGCTCTTTTCTTGTTGACTGTTTTTTCACTTACAAGTTTACCATCTAAAGTTTGTGGTTTATCTGGATCTTCCGGAATGACTGGTACTTCTGGTTCATCTGGCGGTGTCACATGATCATCCACTGTCGCGATGTTCAAGATCTCTTTTCCTGATACAGCTTCGTTATTCACTTTGACTTTAAAGATGATCGTGCGAACTTTTGTGTCGTTGATCTTGCCATATTCGGCGGTGATCGTGCCATCTTTGTAGTCTAAACTTGTTGGTTTTGGATCGTCCCCTTCGCTAGTCAAACTTCCTTCGACATACGTCAAACCTTTTGGTAGCTTATCGGTCACTGTCACTCGGTTCAAGACGCCGTTTTCTATCGTGTTGTGGAAACTGATGCGGTATTCTAGCTCTTCACCGATTTTGACTGTTTTCTTGTTGACTGTTTTTTCACTTGCCAACTTTCCTTCTGGACTTTCCGGAATAACTGGTACTTCCGGTTCATCTGGCGGTGTCACATGATCATCGACTGTCGCAATATTCAAGATTTCTTTTCCTGACACAGCTTCGTTATTCACTTTGACTTTAAAGATGATCGTGCGAACTTTTGTGTCGTTGATCTTGCCATACTCGGCGGTGATCGTGCCATCTTTGTAAGTTAGACTTGTCGGTTCCGGCTGGTCTCCCTCACTTTTCAGGCTACCTTCCACATAGGTTAACCCTTTAGGCAACTTATCGGTTACTGTCACTTGGTTCAAGACACCGTTCGTCACTTTATTACGGAACGTGATACGGTATTCGATTTCCTCCCCAATTTTTGGTGCTTGGTTATTCACTATTTTCGTTGTTTCCAGTTCCCCCGGTGTTTCTTCTGGAATCACTGGGATTTCTGGTTCATCCGGTGGATTGATATGGTCATCGATTTTCGCTTTATTGACGATTGTTTCGCCAACTTTCGCTTCTTCGTTGACTTTCACTCGAAAGACGATCGTGCGAACTTTTGTATCATTGATCTTGCCGTATTCGGCAGTGATCGTACCGTCTTTGTAGTCTAGACTGGTTGGTTTTGGATCATCACCTTCACTCGTCAAGCTACCTTCGACATACGTCAAGCCTTTTGGCAAGTTATCGGTTACTGTTACTTGATTCAAGACACCGTTCGTCACTTTATTACGGAACGTGATACGGTATTCGAGTTCCTCACCAAGTTTTGGTGATTGGTTATTCACTATTTTCGTTGTTTCCAGTTCCCCCGGTGTTTCTTCTGGGATCACTGGGATTTCTGGTTCATCTGGCGGATTGATATGGTCATCGATTTTTGCTTTATTGATGATCGGTTCACCAATTTTAGCTTCTTCGTTGACTGTTACTCGAAAGACGATTGTGCGAACTTTTGTATCATTGATCTTGCCATATTCGGCAGTGATCGTACCGTCTTTGTATGTTAGACTTGTCGGTTCCGGCTGGTCTCCCTCGCTTTTCAGGCTACCGTCAACATACGTCAAGCCTTTTGGCAAGTTATCCGTTACCGTTACTTGATTCAAGACACCGTTCGTCACTTTATTACGGAACGTGATGCGGTATTCGATTTCCTCACCTAGTTTTGGTGCTTGGTTATTCACTATTTTGGTTGTTTCCAGTTCTCCAGGTGTTTCTTCTGGGGTCACTGGAATCTCTGGTTCGTCGGGCGGATTGATATGATCGTCGATTTTCGCTTTATTGACGATTGTTTCACCGACTTTTGCTTCTTCATTGACTTTCACTCGAAAGACGATCGAGCGAACTTTTGTATCGGTAATTCCTTTGTATTCAGCAACCATTTGGCCATTTTCCATAGATAAGCTTGTTGGTTGTGGGTCATCCCCTTCACTTTTCAGACTGCCTTCAACATAGGTCAAGCCTTTTGGCAATTCGTCCGTCACCGTCACTTGTTTTAGGACACCGTTCGTTACTTTGTTACGGAAACTGATACGGTATTCGATTTCATCCCCCAGCTTCGGTGATTGGTCATTCACTACTTTTGTACTTTCTAAGACACCTGGCGTTTCCACTGGGGTCACTGGTGTTTCTGGTTCATCTGGCGGATTCGTGCCATCATCGAGCGTTGCTTTATTGACAATCGTTTCACCTGTTTTAGCTTCTTCATTGACTGTCACTCGAAAGGCGATCGAACGAATTTTTGTATCACTGATCTTGCCATATTCTGCGATGATCGTACCGTCTTTGTAACTTAGATTTGTCGGTTGTGGATCGTCCCCTTCGCTAGTCAAACTACCTTCGACATACGTTAACCCTTTCGGCAAGTTATCCGTTACCGTCACTTGTTTCAGCACACCGTTCGTTACTTTATTACGGAAGTTGATCCGATACTCGATTTCGTCACCGATTTTTGGTGATTGGTGATTGACCGATTTCGTACTTTCTAACTCACCTGGCGTTTCCACTGGAGTCACTGGTGTTTCTGGTTCGTCTGGCGGATTGATATGATCATCGATTGTTGCTTTATTGACGATTGGCTCGCCAACTTTCGCTTCTTCATTGACTTTGACTCTAAAGACAAGCGAACGCACAGTAGTGTCTGAGATCTTACTATATTCCGCGGTTATTACTCCATTTTCTATACCTAAACTCGTTGGTTGCGGATCCGCACCTTCACTTGTCAAACTACCTTCGACATACGTCAAGCCTTTTGGCAACGTATCAGTAATCGTCACTCGGTCGATCACTCCGTTAGTGACTTTGTTACGGAAACTGATACGGTATTCGATTTCGTCACCAATTTTTGGCGATTGATGATTGACTGTTTTCGTTACTTCTAATTGTCCAGGTGTTACTACTGGTGTGACTGGCGTTTCTGGTTCGTCTGGCGGATTCGTACCATCATCGAGTGTTGCTTTATTGATGATTGTTTCACCAACTTTTGCTTGCTCATTGACTGTCACTCTAAAGATGATCGTGCGGATTTTTGTATCACTGATCTTGCCATATTTTGCCGTGATCGTCCCGTCTTTATACTCTAGACTCGTCGGTTGCGGATCGTCGCCTTCATTTTTTAAGCTACCTTCAACATACGTCAATCCCTTAGGCAAGTTATCTGTCACTGCGACTTGCTTCAAGACGCCATTTTGGATCTTATTACGGAAGGTGATACGGTACTCGATTTCATCACCGATTTTTGGCGATTGGTTATTGACTGTTTTCGTACTTTCTAATTCTCCTGGTGTTTCTTCCGGTGTGACAGGGATTTCCGGCTCATCCGGTGGGTTCGTGCCATCATCGATCGTTGCTTTATTGACGATCGTTTCACCGACCTTCGCTTCTTCGTTTACTTTTACTCTAAACATGATCGTACGAGACTTCGTATCAGAAATCTTGCCATACTCTGCTATCAGTTTTCCGTTTTCCATCACTAACTTCGTCGGTTGCGGATCGTCCCCTTCGCTGGTCAAACTACCTTCGACATACGTCAATCCTTTAGGTAAGTTATCGGTTACCGTGACTTGCTTCAAGACGCCATTTTGGATTTTATTGCGGAACGTGATATGGTATTCGATTTCCTCACCGATTCTTGGTGATTGATGATTCACTATTTTCGTGCTTTCCAATACACCTGGTGTTTCTTCCGGTGTCACCGGCGTTTCTGGTTCATCTGGCGGATTCGTACCGTCATCGATCGTTGCTTTATTGACGATCGTTTCGCCAATCTTCGCTTGCTCATTGACTTTTACTCTAAAGACGATCGTACGGGTTTTCGTATCACTGATTTTGCCATATTCAGCAGTGATCGTACCGTCTTCATAACTTAGATTTGTCGGTTTCGGATCATCGCCCTCACTGGTCAAACTACCTTCGATATACGTTAAACCTTTTGGTAAAGTATCTTTGATCGTGACTTGTTTCAAGACACCATTTGTGACTTTATTACGGAACGTAATACGATATTCGATCTCATCTCCTAGTTTTGGTGATTGATCATTCACTGACTTGTTGCTTTCCAATACACCTGGTGTTTCTTCCGGTGTCACCGGCGTTTCTGGTTCATCTGGCGGATTCGTGCCATCATCGATCGTCGCTTTATTGACGATCGTTTCGCCAACTTTCGCTTGCTCATTGACCTTTACTCTAAAGATGATCGTGCGGGTTTTCATATCGCTGATCTTGCCATATTCAGCGGTGATTGTACCGTCTTTAGCAGTTAGATTTGTTGGCTGGGGATCGTCCCCTTGACTCGTTAAGCTGCCTTCTACATACGTCAAGCCTTTTGGTAAAGTATCCGTTACCGTCACTTTGTTTAAAACGCCGTTAGTTATTTTATTGCGGAACGTGATGCGGTATTCGATTTCCTCGCCAAGTTTTGGCGATTGGTTATTCACTATTTTCGTACTTTCTAATTCTCCTGGTGTTTCTACAGGTGTGACAGGAACTTCTGGTTCAATTGGTGGATTTTCGCCATCGTCAACGATTGCTTTATTGATGATTGCTTGTCCTGCAACAGCTTCTTCATTTACACGTACTTTAAACGTAATGGATCGTGTAGCTGTATCAGCGATTCTTGGATATACAGCAGTTATTTTTCCATTTTCAACAGTCAGTGACGTTGGTTTAGGTTCATTGCCGCTACTTGCGATGCTGTTTTCCACATACGTCAAGCCTTTAGGTAAACTATCCGTGATCGTGACTTGATTTAGAGCACCATTTTCTACCGTATTCTTAAAGTTGATCGTATAGTCGATTTCTTCGCCAATTTTCGGTGATTGATTATTGACTGTTTTTGTACTTTCAAGCTTTCCTGGCAACTCTTCTTTTTCTACTTTTACTTCAACAACATTTGATTGATTCTCAAGTGCTGTATTCGTTGCTGCATCTGTTCCTTGCACAGTTGCGCGATTAGGGATCAATTGCTCGGCAACGGCTGTATTATTGATTTTCGCTTGGAATTCATACACTGTTTCAGCAGTCGTTCCTTTGTAGCTACCGCCGTTGGTTGCATTAGCGCCTTCACCAACACGAACAGTCATTGTTCGGTTAGCTGACGTATATTCCGCTTGATCATCGCCAGAGGCATCTGTTTTTTTACCAGCATTTGGCCCACTAACGACTGACAAAGAGCCAGGAACATAATCCAAACGGCTATCTAACACGTCTTTAGACAATGTATTGACAGCTTCTGAATTTTCCTTTGTGTTTTTCACATGCACACGATACGTAACTGTATCGCCGATTTTGTAGGTCTCTTTAGGATTCATGATTTCTTTTTTGATTTCTAGCTCAGGAATTTCAGCATTGACAGAGAAACCAATCGCATTGGTAGAATAGTCATCTCCTGTACTAGTAGTTCGGAAACTGATTTGATTTTGGCCATTTCGGATCAGTCCTTCGGGTAGCGAGAGACGATCGATATCGATATCTAAAAAGTTCGGATGTCCTGGATTGAATTGGCCTGGATACTTGTCAACCATATGCTGATCATTATCCGAAACTGTGGCGTTCATGACATTTCCAGCTGGATTGATCGTATTGATGATATTAACAAAATTCCCTGCACTATTTTTGATTTGCGCATTATCACCAGTAAAATATTTATCCCCTTGTACAGTAAACCAAGTGACAATTGGTTCTAGTTTCCCTTGTTTGGCTGTAACAAAATCTTTCATAACAAACTCATTATTAGTTCCAGCTTTATTCCCTCTAGCACCATAGTAAACATTAAATGCTCGAGAATGCTTTGCTTGATCTTTTGTTACAATGAATAAACTCCAACCACTGAAATTATAAGATTGATATTTTCCATTTAAACTATTAGTCATCGGAATATCGGCTAAAGTGTACCCACCAGTTGCGCTTTTATCTCCTTGAATGATCGAAGTAACATCCGCGTAATTTGAAAAACCTGTATTGTTATAGCCGAAACCTTGTCCTGGGTTCGTCGCATCTTGGTCAATCCGATGATATCTTTGTGGTGCTACTCTTTGTGATGTACCATTTGGCGTAGTAAATTTGACTGGTGCGCTGATTTCTTCATCTGTAAGGTTTACTCCAGCAGGGCCTTTATAACGGGAAGAACTCCAAAACAATCCCGCCCAGGCAATCTCTTTCGCACCATCTAGATCAATATATGCGCGACTAGAATTATAAGTTGTCGGGTCGCCATCCACATCCGCAAATTCTAATATAAAGTTATTGATTGCATAGACGCTACTAGCAGCTCTAGTATTTAAAAAAATATTTGCTCGATACTCTTTTTCATCGAGAATTTTTAAATTAGTATTTCCTGTAGAAAAAAGTTCTCCTTTGTGCACACTATTATAGATTGGTTTATCAAAGCCTCGTCCTGGTGTTGGTGCAAGTCGAGGGCCTTGAGGCATAGCTGCCTGAGGTACTCCAGGGTCGGGGTCCTCTGCTTCTTCACTTGTTGACTGTGACTCTTCTGTTTTTGTTTCTTCTGTTTGCACAGTCGATTCTGGTTCTGACGTGGTTTCTTTGGTTGATTCTTGGATCGGTTGATTGGATATTGATGATTCTGATGGTTCTGATTGTGCGGTAGATTCTTGTATGGGTATTGAGGTACTACTCGTTGGGGCAAATTCTTTTCTGGGAAAGTTGAGCTTGACCTCACCTAATTTGTTTTCTGCTTCTTTGATTTCCACCAATAGTTGAGTCTCAGATCGATTCGTTTGTTCCCCGGTAATGGAAAGTTTTCTTGTTTCATTTGGTTGAAGCGTAGCAATTCGTAATTGCGTCCCCTTTTCTTTTTCCATCTTTTCAAACGATACGATTGGATCAGTCGATTCAACTACCTTCTGTTCATTTTTTAGTGTTTGCTCATCAAATTTAACAGGTGTATCGTTTTCATTTTTTTGATGAATGATCAACTGGTTGATGGGTGTCGTACTTTTGTTCGTCACCTCATAATGAACATCTACTAATTGCTGATTTTCTGCATTTGTTTCAGTATCTGCTTTGACATAAAGCCTTTCAGAGTCAAACACATTTTCTTTAGGCGGTGCTACGCCTTCTGCAAACACACTCGTAACAGGCAACAGATTAGCTACCAACAACATAACAACAGCTAAATAATTCAATGGAACTCTATACACTTTTTTCATTTTTAAAATAACCTCCTTCCACCCACTATATAATCGTTGTTTCAATAACACAAAAGAAACGGTTTGGAAGATGAGTATTTTCTCATATATAAAATTACGAACCTTATTTATATGGCAATAAAACAAATAATTTAGTAAAAAAAAGAGAGTAGTTAACAACTAATATGCTATTTTATGTTTTAAAAATAGAACTTTCTTCCTATATATATGTAAAAAAAGCTACTGTACAAACTGCCTAATAAGCGAACGACTTTTTGCTAACACCACTTTTTTTTAGTAAAAGAAAGAGTGCAATCATTTGCTTGAAGAAAGAAAAAAGTCAGAAATTTCTAAATATAAAACGTTCAAAAACGCCTATTTTATAGGAAAAAATGGTAATTTTTCCGATTTAATCAATCGAATCTCCAATTTTATCACCTCATAACGTTATGAATAAAACGATAGATTGTTATGTCAGTCAAAACAAAGAATTAGATTCGTCTTGATTTTAGACAAACCGAAGCATCTGTCTAGCTAAAATTATTAGATAAGTTATTAATAGTATTATTCTCCATCAATCAATCCATTTTGTATTACTATTCAAAAAAAGGATTATATTATTGGATATAAAAGATAAAAAAACAAATATATACACATTTAATTCTGATTTACAATAACAAAATAAAAAATAAACAGGACTAAAATACCTAGTCATTAGATAACAATTTATAATAAATTAGAAAAGCTCTCTCTTTTCTAATTGTCCATTAATTTTATGAACGTAAGGTTTCCATGCTGATAACGTTATGTTTTAGTATGTTCATTCTTTCTACAAAAAAACCAAGCGACTCTTCCGTTCAGAAGTGTAACCTGGCTTTTCGTATTATTTATAAAATATCCACTAGTTGCTGAAATCCCTTCTGTAATCGAAGCAATTTTGCTTGTGCAGAAGCTTGGTTTGTATCTTTCACTGAGTAGTAGATCTTAAACTTCGGTTCTGTGCCTGATGGTCGTAGGCATAGCCATGAACCATCGGTAAATATATATTTCAACACGTTAGAAGTAGGTAGCTCAATGAGGGTCGATTGTTGATCTGGCGTGGTTCTTAGTGAACGTGCATAATCTTCTGTACACGCTAGCTTAAACTCCCCCAAATGTGAGAAGGATTGCGCCCTCAGACGATCCAATCGTCGATTCATCTGTGAAATACCATCTTTTCCAGAAAAAACCTGTGTTTCCAAATATTCTTGATAGTAACCGTATTCCTCATAAAGCACATTCAAGCGGTCGATTAGATCTTGTCCCAATAGTTGCTGATCAAGTGCGGCTTCTGCTAATAGTACTGCTGCTTGGATCGCATCTTTGTCTCTCACAAAAGGTGCGATCAAATAGCCATAGCTCTCTTCATACCCAAACAGAAACTCTTTCCCATGCTGTTCTTCTGATTGCTGGATCTGTTCCCCGATGAATTTAAATCCTGTCAACGTATTTCGTGTTTCTATCCCATGTGCTTGCGCAATTTTTGAACCTAATTCTGAAGTGACGATCGTTTTAGCGATAAAGTAGTTCACCAACGATTCTTGATTTTGCTGTTTCATTCGAATCAAGTAATCCAACAAGAGTGCCCCGATTTGATTGCCTGTAAGAAAATACGGTTCTCCGTCTTTCAAGACAACGACACCTAAACGATCTGCATCTGGGTCTGTTGCTAATATCAACTGTGCATCCTGTTTTTTTGCTTCAGTGAGTGCCAACGCAAACGCCTCTTTATCTTCTGGATTAGGCGACGCTACCGTTGAAAAATCCGGATCAGGTAAAGCTTGCTCTTTGATGATCTGCAAGTTAGAGAAACCGATTTGCTTAAATGCTTTTTGCATAAGGCGATTGCCTGCCCCATGTAACGGCGTGTAGATCAAGTTAAGTTGAGAACCAAATCGTTGGATCTTTTCTTTACTTTGAATGACTGCTGTCAACTGTTCCAAGTAAAGAGTATCAACTTCTTCGCCAAAAAGCTGGATCAGCTGATCCTCTCTATATACAGCTAAGGAATCTGCTTCAATCACTAATTCATTCGGGCCATTTTCTAAAAGTTCCGTCAGTCTCTCTGCTGTTTCTAAAGTGATTTGTCCACCATCTGGCCCATAAACTTTGAAGCCATTGTATTGTTTCGGATTGTGGCTAGCCGTGATCATCACTCCTGCATATGCTTGATAGTGACGTACAAGAAAAGACAATTGTGGTGTCGGACGTAAGCAATCGGATAAGTAAACTTTGATCCCTTGGCTTGCCAATACACGCGCCGTCCATTCCGCAAATTCCTTTGAACCATGACGATTATCAAATGCAATCACTACTCCTTGATTCGCCGCATTTGTTTCAAGAATGTAAGTAGCTAAACCAAAAGCAACTCGCTTGATCGTATAAACATTCAGCCGATTCGTGCCGACTCCGAGTTCCCCTCGCATCCCACCTGTGCCAAAGGTCAAGTACTGATAAAAGCGATCTTCGATTTCTAGCGGATCAGAAAGAGCAGCCAACTGCTCTTTCATCGCTTCATCTAAAGAGGGTTCATTAAGCCATTCTTGGTATTTTTGTTGCCAAGTCATGCATGTTCCTCTTTCATTTGATCTAAAATCTCCTTGATTGAAAGCGTGCAACCAGCCATTGACGTATCAGCGACACCGTAATACATCGTCAATTGATCGCCCTCAAGTAATGCCCCACAACCAAAGACCACATCTCCAAAGAAACCATTCTTTTCATACTCTGCTTCTGGCTCCATAATCGGCTGATGACTTCTGGCAAGCACTTTCGTTGGATCTTCTAAATCCAAGAGCGCAGCTCCCATACAGTAGCGATGTTGCGCAGTCGCTCCATGGTAAATGATCAACCAGCCTTGCTCTGTTTTGATAGGCACTAGCCCGCCACCGATCCGACCGCTATCCCATGTATTTTCTCGAACACCTAATAAATGATGATGATTTCCCCAACTCAATAAATCGGGTGAAGAAGCAATCCAGATGTCATAATTTCCGATACTTTTTAAGGATGGGCGATGCAACGCATAGTACTTCCCATTGATTTGTTCGGGAAAAATCAACACATCTTTATTTTCTGGCGCAAAAATATTCCCTAGATCTTGATAGGATCTGAAATCTTTTGTTGAAACTAAAGAATCACAAACACCCATCGGAGAAACCGAACTAAAATTGACGTAGTAGGTATCACCAATTTGTGTACAACGCGCATCTTCTATACCATAAGTTTGATATTCATTAAACGGATACAAAAACGCTTCTTCGTCGATCGTAAAATGATGACCATCTTTACTGCGCGCAATCCGAATGTAAGACAAAGAAGTTAAATATTCAAAACGATCTAACTGATCTTTTTTACGGATCATTCGTGGGTCTTCAAAGTCATAGCTGTCATCCTCACGATCAAAAGATAAGATTTCCATTGTTTGGGTCACTGGATCATAAACAGGCGCTTTGATCACCTTTGGATCTTCCGAGATCGGTCGCTCTGCAACTCTCAACAAGAGTAAGACTTCCCCTTGGTAATAAGCAACTCCCCCATTGAACGCACCAATCACTTCATATCCGTCATGTAACGGTTTGATATCTTCAGGTGTAATCAATGGATTTTCTTTAAAACGTTCTATTTTCATCTTCACTTACCTCTACTTAAATGGATTTTCAATTTCTAATTTTTGTGCGCCAGCATCACTGATCCCAGCATATAAAACCGCCTGTTCAGAAATCAGGTGCAAGCCACCGCTAAAGACCACATCCACAAGATCCGGTCGTTTCGTTGGCCCTTTAGCAAAATCTTTTCTTTCGGCAATGATGCGCGCATGCTTCATCTCATGCGTACTGCGATCAAAAGAAAAACGCATCGCATAATAATGACGATCGCCTTGCTCATCAAAATTGGCAATATGACCTAAGACCCAAATCTTGCCATCGATCTCAAAAATTTCATTCGCACCGCCCCACTCTTCATCAGAAAATTGGTTTGCTAATAATGGCGCTTCTTCGATTTTTTTGATCGATAAATCAGCCAAATGATCGATCACACAAGCCCCAATCTTGCCACGACCGCCTTTTTCTCCTTGTGGACGTGTCATGACCAAGATTTCGCCAGTGGCCAATTGCTTCAACCGTAAGTCTTTCATTCCCCACGGACCTTCAAACAATTGGTGGGCAGTTGCTGTATCTTCTAAACGATAAAAAATAGTCCGCCATTGTGCCTGACCTTCTGGCAAGAAAATGACTTCCACTCCGCCTAAAATCACTTGCCCATCAATCACCGTATAAAAAGGATCTTGTAGCGGCAATTGGATGCCATCAGAAATCTTTGCCCATGTATTTTTAGCTGTTTCTCTAAACAAGTAAACAGTTGAATGCTCGCTCTCTCTAGCTTCTACACGCCCAGCTAGCACCACTTCTCCTGCTAACTCAAATGGAGCGGTAATGTTGTAGACATCCTTCGTCCCCACACCAGTAAATGTCAAAAATTCCGCTTTTTTCATTTGCTCAAATTTACTTTTTCGATAGTCTTCAATTAAGTTTTTTATTTTGATCATTGCTCTTCCTTTCCAATCCAACAGCTTTTTGGCGGCACTTGGACCCATTGACGATCTTCGCTCAGCACACCTTTGCCATAAATCGTTTGAACTTTTTCTGAAATATTCTGTTTTACAGACGAATCGCTAAAATTCAGTAGCACAGATAAATGCTTGACTTGATAGCGGATACATCCATTTTCCAACTGAATATTCGTCACTACTTGAAAAGGCCCCTCCGCTTTACGCAACCGAATCAATTCTTGATAGACAGAAGAAATCAATTCCCCTTCTGGATTTATCGGACTCGACCCGATCCACCCAGTTTGTTGACTCGCTCCCCAAGGAATCATCCCCCGTGAGCGGTCGCGATTCACTTCGTTAGCAAATAAAAGTGCCTGTTGCGTCTCTACAAATAGACATTGTTCATGATATTTATTCTTCGCTTGGATATCACGAATCTCTGAAATATGCGATGGAAGATAATCCCCGACGCCTTGTTCCTCCCCTTGGAATAAGAAGGGCACGCCACGATTGATCAATAGAAAGACGGATAACAATTCATACGTCCCACGATCTTCTCGTGCCAATCGATTCCATGACCGGCTCATATCGTGACTATTGAAAAATAAAGTAGGGAGATAGTTGCGTGCATTCATCTCTTGGAATTCATGCGTCAATAGCTTCAAATCCAAATCTTCAATACTCCCTAAATTAAAGTTGAATGCCGTATCAAATCCTGCCTCTTCCACATAACTAGAAATCACTGATAATTGATCCGAACTGATCTCAGCCACGGTAAAAATATCTGGATCGACTGTTTTGAGCCATTGATTCATTTCTTTAAGCACTGCCATCACGCCAGGTTGATTGACATCATAAAGATGCACCTGTTTGCCATCCGCATCGATTGGATTATCCGCAAAGGTATCACTCACCGTTAGATTATTGATCACATCAAAACGAAACCCATCCACACCGATTGCCAACCAAAAAGACAAGACATCATAAATCGCCTGCTTCACTTCAGGATTCCGCCAGTTCAGGTCTGCCTGTTCTTCTGCAAAACTGTGATAATAATACTGATTCGTCCGTTGATCCAGTTTCCAAGCACTGCCACCAAAAAAACTTTCCCAATTAGTCGGTTGATTCCGCCAAATATACCAATCACGTTTCGCACTCTCCAGACTCGCACTGGATTCAATAAACCACGGATGTGCCGTTGATGTGTGATTGAAAACCACATCAATAATCACTTTGATCGATAACGCATGCGCTTCTTCCAAAAGCGATTGAAAATTTTCCAAACATCCATATTGCGGATCAACTGCACAATAATCTGAAACGTCATACCCATTATCGACCCTTGGCGAAGGATAAAACGGCGTGAGCCACAAAGCATCGATGCCCGCTTCTTTTAAATAAGGCAACTTCTCTCGGACACCATCAATATCCCCGATCCCGTCGCCATTACTATCCGCAAAAGAAGCGAGATAGATTTCGTAAAAAACTGCATTTTTCCACCACATCGTTTAGCCCTCTTACTTCAATGTAAATTGCATACCATCTTGGAATCGTTTTGAAAAAATCAAAAACAAAACGATCAATGGTAAAGTCAACAATACTGACGCCGCATACATCGGTCCCGGAAATGTGCCATAGGGGCCAAACATTTGCGAAATCAAAACATTCAGTGTCACTGTGCTATCACTTTTCGACACGATCATATCCCACAATAAATTCGTCCAACGGTCGGTAAACAAGAACAAGAAAATCACTGTCGTAATCGATTTAGACATCGGTAAAACGACTTTGAACAAAACTTGCATCTCCGTGGCACCATCCAGCTTTGCCGCTTCAATCAGTGTATTAGGAATCGCCTTGAAAAAGTTTGTATACATAAAAATCGCCCATAAACTGATTGCTGTAGGAATGATCATTCCCGCATAAGAATCCAGCAAGCCCACTCTCGTCACCATTAAAAACTGCGGGATCAGTAAAATGATTGCCGGAAAAAACATTTGGAAAAGAATAAAATTGTTCACTAATTTTTTTCCTTTAAACTCGATCTTTGCCAACGCATAACCGACCATCAATGCAAACAACATCATTAAAACAGTCGCTATTGTCGCCACGATCGTCGTATTGATAAACGCCCCAAACCACGGAACATCCGCAGAAGTCGGTGAACCACCGAAGAGCCAAGTCCAAGAACGTAAACTATACTCTGTCGGGAAAATGCGACGATCCACTTGATCCCAAGCTGCAAAAGAATGCATAACTAAGTACACAAAAGGAAACGTCATGATCAACATCACGAGCGTCGTTACAACATAAAGAACCGCATTTTTACCTTTTGTCCGTTTATGACCAACCATTTTTCTCCCCCCACTTTTCTAATAGTTTACGAATCACACCGATCGAAGCAAACGTCACGACAGAAGCCATCAACGCAACCGCTGAAGCATACCCTGAACGTAGATTGACAAACGCTTGATTGTAGATCTCCATTTGCCACGTATTCGTAGCAAAATTCGGCCCCCCACCAGTCAGTTGATACACTTCCGTAAAGATCCCAAAACTAATTCCCACAGCAAGAACGGTCACCGTGAAAAATGCCGGATAAAGCATCGGGAACGTGATCTTCCAAAAACGCGTCCACGCACTTGCTCCATCGATCGCCGCAGCCTCATAGACTTCTTTATTGATATTTCCCAAACCAGAAATCAAAATCAATCCATAATAGCCAGACATCTTCCAAGCAATCATCAGTGAAACAATAAAAATCGACGTCTGAGGATTCCCTAACCAATCAATATCCCAGCCCATTCTCGTACGTAAAAACGTATTAAAAGGACCATTATATGAAAGCAATCCTTTCACGATCAATGAAGTCACGACCCCACTCGAAAGATAAGGTAAAAAGAAGGCAACCATGTACAAGCCTTTAAACTTAGGCAAACTATTCACTAACAGCGCGATCATCATCGATAAAATCAATGCCATCGGAACAAACACAAGTAGAAATTTATAGGTCACCACAAACGCCGCTCGAATCGCCGGACTATGAAACGCATCGATAAAATTTTTGAACCCAACAAATTCAACCGTTGGCGAAATCATATTCCAACTCGTCAGTGCCAGCCAAAACGACCAAAAAAGCGGCAATAAAAAGAAAATCACAGTAAAAATCAGGTATGGACTGGTAAATAACCAGCCCAACTTTGTATTTTTGTTCATTATTGAAGCGCCCCTTCAACCGCTGATTTGGCGTCTTCTGTTGCAGTCTTCGCATCCTTTTCTCCACGAATTACTGGAACCCAAGCTTGTTCCCCAAACGATTGTTGGATTTCATTGAATTTTTCATTATCCATTGCCGGTACAGCAAACGGTACATTTTCTGCGTATACTTTCATCGCTGGATTTTCTTCAAAGTATGCAGCAAATATTTCATTTTCTTTCGCATCATCTCTCGCCGGAATCAATGACGTCATCTCTAGTAGCTTCATGTCATGATTATCATCAGAATAAACAAATTCTAAGAAAGCCATCGCAGCTGCTTGTTCTTCTTCAGTTGCTTGCGCGTACATTACGATCCCTTTCGCATCTGCATACGTTGACACCTCTTCAACATCTGCTAACGCATCCGGCACAACCGGCGTAGTTACTGTATAGTTTTCACCAAACGTCAACTCAGGATATTTCTCATCCCAATTCGGGAACGTCCATGGACCTAAGTCAGTCATGATACTATCCCCATTTTCAAACGGATCCGTCGCTTCACCTGTTCGCAAAACATTCGCATCTGCTAATTCACTCATCAACTCAAACACATCCGTCATTGCAGCCTCATCCGCAGAAAACTTCCCATCCTCTACAAAACTACCACCTTCACTTGCCGCATTGTACAACGGGAAGAAGTCAAACCAACGCATCCAAGCTGTCGGATCAGCCAAGTCTCTTTTCGCCCATAAAGCTTTATCTGTTTCCTGAACCTTCTCTACAACCTCTAACAACTCAGAATACGTTTTTGGAACCTCAGAAAAGCCAAGTTCTTCTAACAAATCGATTCGCCAACCAAATAAAATCGGATTTGAATACACCGGTAATACATATTGACTATCATCAGAAAACTTCCAGCTCTCAATCGTCTTACCCATGTGTCTCGCTTCCACGATCGAATCAAATTCACTATGTTGATTCAACGGTAAAATCGCTTCACTAGCAGCCAATTGCGCCGCAAAACTACGATTCACATTTTCAGACAACGTTGGCGCCGTATTCGATGCAATCGCACTTTGGATCGTCGCTTCAGAAGATGGACTTTCTTTCATCTGAGTCACTTCAACAGTGATTTCATCATTTTGCGCCTCAAATTCTGTCGCCATTTCTTGCCAATATCTCAGCTGAGTCGGATTAGGTGCCGCCCAAAAAGTAATTTTTGTTTTCCCATCCTCTGAGCCAGAATCCCCACTCGTCGTTTGATTGCCACAGCCTGCAAGTAAAACAGTTCCTGCTAATACAGTCGTAAGTCCCAAAAATATTTTCTTCATCTTCATGAATCTTCCTCCTTGGTTTGTAAACGGTTTCTTATAACTGCGACAATCATACCATCTGTAATTACGGTTGTCAACATTACGTAATTAACATTACAAAGTTACATTTGTAATCTTTTTAGGTGATTATTTTAGATGTACTATGTTATAATCAATATAAACATTACGAGAAATTAGGTGAACTTATGAAAAAAGCTTCGATGCAAGACATCGCTGATGCACTAGGAATCTCTAAAAATTCCGTTTCGCAAGCACTCCGAAACAAACCAGGTGTCAGCCAACAAACCAAACAATTAGTAAAAAATAAAGCCAACGAACTAGGCTATCGTTACCAAACCGTCACAGAAGACACCACGATGAGGTTTCTTTTGATGGCAACCGAATTTGCATTTTCTCAAACAAGTTTCTTCGGCGAAATCGTAAAAAGCGCAGAATCTGCCGCACAACAAGCACATATCAAATTAGACACGTATACCTTAACCGATGAAACGCTAAAACAAATGATCCTACCAGAACACATCAATGAATATGACGGTATTTTAGTACTTTCTCATAGTAACAATGACTACATAAAACAAGTGATTGCTACAGGAATCCCCGTCACGCTGATCGATCATCACGATCCCGAATTACTCGCGGATGCCATATTGTCCAAAAATACCGACGGCACGTTCCAAGCCATTTCATTACTCATTGCTAACGGCATGAAACGAATCGGATTCATCGGAGATACCTCCTTTTCGCCAAGCTATCTCGAACGCTACCGCGGCTACCATCGCGCCTTAGCAGAACACGGCATTTCACGAGAGCCAGAAATCGAGATCACCGAAATCGAAGAATCCCAAGGCGCTTTGTTCAGTCGCTTAAAAAGCATCGAGCAAATGCCCGACGCTTGGTTTTGTGTCAATTCAGGATTAGCCTTCATGCTCAACAGCTATCTCCAATCCGCTGGCTATACGATACCAGAAGACATCAGTATCATTTGTTTTGACGAAACAGAATTCACACGTATGGCGGTGCCACGCTTGACCAACGTTGCCACCAACTTGGAATTCATGGGCCAACTCGCCATCCGAACCTTGTTACACCGCATCAATCATCCAGATGAGCCGATCATCCACCAACAGATCGTACCGGAGTTGAATATTTGGGGGTCGGTGAGGGTTGATGAGGAGTAGAAAAAAGCACTGGAACGCCAACGAGGTGTCCCAGTGCTTTTTCATTCTTTCATCATTAAATAAGATATGTTACATCTTTTTAATCACTATCTTCTAACTATTATCCTTATCCATTTATTATTTATTCAACAAATCGTCATACTTACTTTATCCGCTATGACTCAATTGAGATAAACTGTAAATTAATCATTATTCATAGCTAAACGAATGAATGTGATTCTTTTTCTTTTATAAACACCCCGTAATTAGAAACAAACTATAATTCTTGCCATAGTTATCTTTTTTTAACTTTTTTTCTTAACATTAGCAATAAAACCTAACACTATTACACTCAATCCTAAAGCACTTTTCTTTGCTGTCTTGCGATATTCTCTAAATTTCCGTTCATGCTCTCCACAAAATAAAGATTTATTTACATATATTTCTTTTTTGCATCCAGGTACTTTACAAAGTTTCAGTTGTGAGTTTTTCATTACTCTTTCCTCCAATTTCATATCCTTGAATCTCATGAACCAATACATCTATCTTAGTTGAAATATCCGTCATGATTTCATTTACACATCCTGAATCACCTTGATGCGCATTATCAATTTTCCATGCTAATGTATGCCCCGAATCATCAAGTTTTTTTAATAGGGTCTGCTCGATGAAGGAATGGTAATTTGACAATGTCGCTAATAATGCCTGATCCTCTGCTACAGCACTATACGCAACTAAATTCAGTTGCACAGCCGAGTTTAAATAGCCAATAGATTGTTGAAGCAATCGTTCAATTCTTTTCGCGTCTTTCGATTTTATTTTGATATTAGTAAAATCATGAGCATCTTGATAAATAGCAAACATTAATTTTGCGATTGTATCATTATTAGTTTTAATCGCAGAAATCAAAAGTTCCTTCTTCAACTCGCTATCGTGCGAAACAAGCCCTTCAATCACAAGTTGCCTAGCACTGTGGAATCCTGAGAAGCGATCATTATATTGCCCTTGCTCCACACGCTCAACGAGCCTATTTAAATCCTCAATCTTCTCTGTTATAGCTGCTAATTGCCCTTGAATTGCAGAAAGCTCTGGTAAATTTCCTAGCTTTCTTACCGTTCGTTCATCCAATGTTACCGTACTCTTCGTTCTACCCGTCAAAGTATCCTTGATGATAGCATATGTTTCTCCGGTTTTTTTACGTATTCCTAATGACCATTCTCCTGAAGTTAATTTTTTCTTTGCTAAATCAGAAAAGTTCGCTACATATTCTGTCTCTCCCTTTTCTAAAAGTTGTTTTAGTAACTTAGCTTCTGATATATGGCTAAATAGTTCATTTTTAATACTCTTAATAATAGATAAACCAACAGCCTCTTGTAGAGGAAGAAGTGAATACGAACTAAAATCATAATTGTATAATTCTTTATTTGTTACATTAATTGATAACTCAGTAGTTGTGGGCAGATTGATTTCAAAATCATTCACTGGTTAATTTCACCGCCTTATGATTATAAATATACTTAGTTATATTGTAGCATGATCTAAGGAATTTTTTGAGAAAGTGGGGTGTTTTGATGGTATAGGATGATTGGGAACAGCGTAAGTTGGGGGACTTAGGTTCTGTCGCAATGAATAAACGAATTTTTAAAGATCAAACTTCGGAAAATGGAGAAGTTCCATTTTTTAAAATTGGGACTTTTGGAAGTTATCCTGATGCTTTTATATCTCGAGAACTATTTGAAGAATATAAGTCGAAATATCCGTATCCTGAAGTTGGAGATATATTGATTTCTGCTTCGGGAAGCATTGGTAGAACTGTAGTATATCAAGGAGAAGATGAGTATTTTCAAGATAGTAATATAGTTTGGTTAAAACATAATGGTCACTTAGATAATAAATTTTTACAGCAATTTTATTCAATTGTTAAATGGCAAGGTTTAGAGGGGAGTACAATTAAACGGTTGTATAATAAGAATATTATTGATACAAACATAAAAGTTCCTACTCTGGATGAACAAAATAAACTAGGGGTTTTTTTTGAGCAATTGGACTATACTCTTGCTCTTCATCAACGTAAGTTAGAGCTACTGAAGCGACTAAAGCAAGGATTTTTACAGGTTTTATTTGCGAAGGAAGCAACTGTTCCGAGGGTGCGTTTTGCTGGTTTTACCGAGGAATGGGAACAGCGTAAGTTTAACGACTGCTTTAATTTTCCTGTATCTACTAATTCACTATCACGGGCAATGTTAAATTATGATAGTGGAGAGATTATGAATATTCACTACGGAGATATTTTAATTAAATATTCTACTATTCTGAATGTTAAAAAAGCTGAGATTCCATATATTACTGGAGGAGAGCTAGAAAAATATATATCTAATTTATTAGAGAATCAAGATTTAATTTTTGCAGATGCAGCTGAAGATGAAAGTGTAGGAAAAGCTGTCGAAGTTAGTGGAATTACCAATGAGAATCTTGTATCAGGGCTCCATACTATAGTTGCAAGAGCTAAAGGAGAAAAAGTTCCTTTTTTTTGGGGATATTATATAAACTCAGACATTTATCACAGACAACTTTTAAGATTAATGCAAGGATCTAAAGTATCGGCAATCAGCAAAGGAAATCTACAAAAAACTAATGTCTCATTTCCAAATCGAATGAAAGAACAACAAAAAATCGGTACTTTCTTCAATCACCTTGACAATACTATCACTCTTCACCAAAATAAAATTTCTCAATTAAAAAATCTAAAAAAAGCATTCCTACAAAAAATGTTTATATAAAAAAGGCGCCCCGCGCCTTTTTTATTATACAAGAGAAGATAAATGTCGCATAATCTTATCATTGTCTTGATTTTCTAGTTCTTGAATAATATGCAAATATGTTTCTTGGGTTGTGGTCATGCTAGAATGTCCTAATCTTTTAGCTACACTTGCGATCGAAACACCTGCAAATAACAATAGAGAGGCATGTGTATGTCTTAGAGAATGAATAGTGATCACAGGAATGTTTGCATTTGTACATAATATCTTTAGTCGGTTATTTATCGTTGAATTAAACACCCGCTTCTTAACAAAAATTGGTTTCTCTGGGTCTAAGTCTTTTACTAATTGTGAAAATTGCATAGCTAATTGCCAATCCATCTGTATTTTTCGAATGGAAGAACTATTTTTAGTTGGTTGAAATTCTCCTGTAGACTTGCGATAATTCCATGTTTTAGTAATAAGTATCTTCTGATTAAAAAAATCAAAATCCTCAGGTGTAAGAGCCAATGCTTCAGAAAATCGTAAACCAGTTTTTGTTACCAATAAGATAAACCAATCCCAATTTAATTCTTGTCTTAAATCTAATTCTCTCAACAATAACTGAATCTCATGTTGATTTAAAAACTTTGGCTTTTTCTCTTTAGGTGCTTTCCCTTTTATGATAATTTTCCGAGTAGGATTTTGGGATAAAATACCTTCATCCACTGCATCTAAAATAGCCCCTTTTATTTGATGATGAAAATCCATCGTAGTTTGCTTCTCGTGATCTTCTGCATATGCATTTAATAAGCTTTGATAGCTTCTTCTATCCAAATCACAAACTCGCATATCCGGAGCTAATTTAGTGACCCATTGTAAACTCATGTAGTATTTTTCTAAGGTAATGGAACGAATTGAGCCAACTTTATATAATTCAATCCATTCTTCAAAATATTTGTAAAACAACTGCATTTTTCTTTTTTTCAATAGAATAACCTCCTAATAATTTTGATGTTACTCTTTAATTATTAGGAAGTTTAGTATATTTGGGAAGGTAATTTTTTAGATAAACATTGATTGAAGGAGTGCTTTTTTTAGATTTTTCAGTTGAGAGAGTTTATTTTGATTAAGAGCGAGGGTGTCGTCGAGTTGTTTGAAGAAGATGCCTATCTTCTCTTGCTCTTCAATACTTTTAGGAACCGTTAGTTTTTTTACTAATAAATCTGATTTAGTCATTCCTTTAATAGATGTACCTTGGATGTTGTTCAAATCTTTTTGGAGCATTGTATATAAAGAATAAATTCCAAAATATGGATCAACTTGTAGCTCTGAAAGTGATAAAAAATCTTGACTAGTAGCATACTCAAAAGACATCAGCGCTAATTTTCCAACCCCTACACGTGTTACTATCGCAATTGAATTTGAAGGAATAATTTTTGTGGCAGACTTTTGAACAGCTTCGTCTGTAATCCTTTTTTTTGGAGAAACATTGAACAACCTATTTGTTTCTAAATCACTACTTTGAATCCATGGAATATCACCATTCCAAAATTTTTTTATACTAGTTTTAGGTGTACCTCCACCATAAGTGTCTTTTGCAATTTGAACAACCTTACGCTGTTCCCATTCCTCGGTAAAACCAGCAAAACGCATCTTTGGAACGTTTGTTTCATTCGCAAATAAAACCTGTAAAAAACCTTGCTTTAATCGCTTCAGTTGCTCTAACTTACGTTGATGAAGAGCGAGAGTGTCGTCAAGTTTCTGAAAAAATGAACCGATTTTTTTTTGTTCTGTTATATCAACTGGAAATTTAAATTCCCTTTCCTCCATATTTCCCTTAGTAATATGGATCATTGTGGAACCATTAGTACTTTGTTTTATTCTTTCTTTATCAGTAAGTAACCATGTATATAAATAGTGTTTATCAATCGAATTATCAGTAACTTCGAGTTTCCATATATGATAATGATAGATTACTTTTTCTTCATTCCAAATTTCAGGCCCAAAACTAGTAGCCCAAAGATATAATAGGTCTCCTGAATTAGCATATTTGTTTTCATCAAGTTCTAGATTTGAATAATACCACTTGTCATTAGTATTGAAGTTACCAACTCTTAAGACTCTATATTTACCAACATCAAGTAATTCCTGTTGTTTATATGCTTTACCATTCAAAAATTTTACACAAGTTCCCAACTTACGCTGTTCCCAAGCATCACTAAACCCTTCAAACCGAAGCATTGGAACATTTTTCTTACTCATTATTCAAACACTCCTTTTGCTGCTTCAATCAAATCTTTCGTATCAGGAGTAACTGCTAATTCATTCAACATCGATAAAAATTCTGATTCTACTTGGTTTATTTCAGCGTTTAATTTAATGATCTCTTTACTAACTTCAACAATATCGATTGGCTCTTCTTCTTCAAAAGTATCGACATAACGTGGGATATTCAGGTTGTACTCATTCTCTTTGATTTCATCTAGCGTAGCTAAGTGCGAATACTTTTCAATTTCTTTGCGATGAACTACTGTGTCAACAATTTTATCCACATCTTCTGAACGTAATCGTTTTTGATTTTTCAACTTCTCAAATTCTTTACTTGCATCTATAAACAATACATCTGACTCCGTACGATTTTTTCTCAAGATTAAAACACAAACGGGAATAGAGGTATTTAAAAATAGCTTATCAGGAAATCCGATAACCGCTTCAATTTGATGTTTATCAATTAGCGCTTTACGAATTCTACCTTCGGCTGCACCTCTAAATAAAACACCATGCGGTAAAATGATTGCCATTCGTCCATTATCTTCTAAATGATATAAACAGTGTAGTAAGAAGGCATAATCTGCCTTTGTTTTTGGCGCAACTCCGTACTCACGCCAACGAGGATCATCTTCACGGTCTTTACTGTTCCAGTGAGCTGAATACGGTGGATTAGCCATCACTGCATCAAACATTCGAGGATTATCCTTTCCCTCAACCACACCATCTGGCCAGTCACTTTCTAGTGTGTCTGCATGATTTATACTGATATCATTATATTCGACCCCATGCATCATCAAGTTCATTCTAGCTAAACGGTAAGGTGTTGCATCTTTTTCTTGACCATAGTATTTGATCATGCCACGTTTATGTGAATTTTTCATATAACTAGCAGTCGTCAAAAGTAAAGAAGCTGACCCGACTGTTGGATCATATATAGAGAAACGTTCTTCATTTTCTCTACCATACGTTAAAATCCGAGCCATGATTTCAGATATTTCTTTTGGTGTATAATATTGCCCCATATCAGATGCTAAGACTGTAGCAAATTGTTTTACCAAATATTCATATATATCGGACATCGCATCATCGCCACCTGATAAATCAAATTCAGGAGAAGATAACAATTCAATCATTGAAATCATTACACTTGCTCTAGCTTGCGCATTGGCACCTAAGTCTGCACTGTCAAAACGCATTCCGTCAAAAATACCTTCAAAGTCACCTTTTGCAGCAAAAGCAATTTGCTGATTAAAATGCCCAAATGTCTCTGTCATTAGTCCGATACTAAACTGATCTTCATCAATCGCTTTTTTCCAATCAGAAAAGAAATTACCTGGTTGTATCGCGTAACCAAGATTTTTTTTCATGTAGTCCAAACTTTTAACTGGATCTTGTGCATAAATACTTTCCCATGTTTCTCCACGTAAAACATCCTTTAGCCAATTTTTAGCTTTCTCAGAAAGATATTTATAAAATAGAAGTCCAAAAATATAATCCTTATATGCTGTTAAACCAATTTGTCCTCGTGTTTGATTGAGCATCGCCCACATCTTATTTTGTTGTTCTGTAGATAAAGCCATGATTCTTTTGACCTCTTTCTATTCCATTATTTTATTTAAAATCTTTCAAAAAAATTCAGTAAAGAATCTTCAAACTCCGACGCCTCGAAAAACCCGATATTCTCAACCTGCTCAATTCGATGAACAATATCTGCAAGTTCGGGATTTTCTATTAGTGTGTGTCCAGGCATATACGCCTCATATGCTTCTAAAATAAGATTACTATTGATATCGTTATTTGCAGCCCATCGACGAATCTCCAGTTCTCGACGCTCATTACGTTTTTTCATTCTTGTATTTTGAAGCGTTTCGGTTGTAAAATGTTTTGTAATTTCACCTGATTCAATTTCATCAACAATTTCATTGATTTCTTGACGACTTTCTTCATCCATTGGTGTAATATGTTTTTCAATTGCTTCTTTGTTCGTCGTGCTTTTATCATCCATAAATGTATTAAGTAGTTCAACTAACATGTCATAATCAATAATTTGGTGGCTATACAGTTCAATACCAACTTTTATTTCAGTTAAATCTGGACGCTCTTTTTCTGGTAACCGTTCTCTCGCATCATTTAGACGAGCTTGCAACGCACCAAACTCTTCAATACTAGATATATTTAGACGAACCATGTTACCAGTTGGATTGTTGTCTGCATCTAATTCTTCGATTTCACTGCCTAATTCATACCCTTGTTGTATCAATCTTTGAACCTTATTTTGAGTAGAAAGCCCTAGATTTACAAACTCTTTTAAGTCATTGAATCCACGGGGAATTTGGCTAAAATCATTACCAGCAAGTTCTTTCAATCTTGCAATAAATTCTTCTAGTTCAAGAATTTGATGACTTTGTGGTTTAGCTAATATATCGTCATTTCGTAAATCTTTTCCTTCTTCATCAGCAGATTCTTTTTCTGCCTCTTCTAAAGTATCATTACCACCTTTTGTATAGATGCGTAAAGCATTCTCAACAAATCCTTGCATTTCATCTCCTTGTCGATAGAAGCGCACTTTTCCATGCGGCTTACTATTACGATCAAGCGTTCGATTTGTTCGAGACATGGCTTGAATGAGCATTCCTTCTTTAAGCATTTTATCCATGTAGATCATGTTGATATACTTAGAATCAAACCCAGTTAATAGTTGGTCTGAAACGATTACTAAATCTAACCGATCTAGATAATTCCCTTGATTGTATGGCTTTTTCCGAGCAAGTCTTTTGGTGATATCCAACATATATGCACGGGCGGGATCTTTTGCATCCAGAATACTAGGGACACTGTACTTTTCAGTATATTCTTTGATTGCTTTTTTTAGAGCTTCATTCTGTTCCTTTGTACCGTGTTCATTGGACTCATCCCGTGAGAAAGTCATTGCAACATTAAGATATGGTGCTTTAGCTTTAAAAATATTGTAATAATGTATGACTGCTTGTTTTCCTGAGACAGCAAGCATTGCTTGAAACGCATTTTCTTCACGTCGTCCAGCGATTAAAGCACCACTTGAAGTCTTCTTCCAATTCTCAAGAATATCTTGGACTACTTCTTGCCTATAGACATCACTTTGATAAATTTCTTTTTCATAGTCTCTTTCAGAGAACTCCTCAACTGGGTTTTCAATCACCCAATGCGGCTTGAAGTAAGTTACATCGAATCCTAAAACATTGCCATCTCCAATAGCATCTTTTATAGAATATGTGTGCAATCTTTTGCCAAAAATGTCATGCGTCGATATTTCCCTGCTTGTCTTTATATCATTTATCTCATCGCTATAAAAATTTGGTGTGCCAGTAAAACCAAACCAGGTTGTTTTTTTAAATGCTTTTTTTATCAACTTAACCGAATCACCGCTTGCACTTCGATGGGCTTCGTCCATGATAATCACGTTCCAATCATCATTTTCCAATCCTTTTTTTACTGCTTTTGTTAATCCTTGAACAGAAATCAATAAAATTTGTGAAGCACCTTTATGTTGCAATTCACGTTTAAGTTCATGCCCATTAACTTTTTTGATGCGCTTTTTAAAATGGATATATGCAAAATCTTTAAAGTTTTCCAGTGTTTGATCTATAAGATCGACTCGGTCGACGATAAACAATACATTTCGAATTCTTGGTGATGAGGCTAATAACTGAGCCACCTTAAAGGATGTCACCGTCTTACCTGAACCAGTGGTATGCCAAATATAGCCACCTTCTTTTTGGATTAGCCCGCTTGCTTCCATGTCTTTCATACGTTGCAATATTTGCCGTGTTGCTTGAATTTGGTAACTTCTCATTACCATTAAATTATCATTTGAGGCATCGGGTATCATATTAACAGTAATCAATCGGTGTAACGCAGGAATCCCCATCACTTGATGCACAAATTCAAATGCATCAGTGATATCTCTATTATTTTCATCTCGCCACCCAAATACAAATGTTTTATTATAATTTTCAAAAGCATTCGGTCTTGCAAAATAATGAGCTGAATGTTGACTCAAAATAAATTGTACTTGAACAAAAGCAAATAATCCTTGATATAATCCATCTCCATGATAGCCTTTTAACTGTTCAAAAGCTCGCCATTGATTTTGTAGATGTTCGTCCTTTTCTTCAATATGACAAACTGGTATACCATTTATTAACAACGCAATATCAATGATGCGCTTAGTTGATAAACCTTTCGGCAATTCTGTGAAACTTACTTGACTCACAACTTCATAACGAGAACGACCGCCTGCTACATCGTCCTCATAGAAAATTTCAACTTCCAAACTTGAACCATCGTCACGTGTGATAGGAATCGATCCTACACCACCTGCCCCAATTAACAAAAGTTGAGCATCATAAGGTGTCTTGATTCGTTGTAATTCTTGCAGAATCAGACCAAATTCAATATCAGATAAAGGTACACCATTTAATTTGTGTGCATTTATTTGATTTAAAACTTCACGCCAATGATGTTCAATTGTTTTTATACTGGTATTAGACAGATCCTTTCGATAAGTCCAACCTTCAGCTTCTAGCTTTTTAATCAAAGCCGCCTCAAACTTTGCCTCTGCCATCTCATCGTTCCTTTCTATTCTTATTATTCAATTTTCTAGTGATTTTCAACTTATTTTAACTTACGCTGTAATGCTGCGAGAGTTAGAATACACAATTTTATTATACCATGCTTATACAAAACATAGGTTTTAAAATAATGAAAATAAAAAACAAGAGAAACCTATATAAGGGCAGATCTGGTTTAGACCAAGCTGTTTATCTTTGAAAAATTATTCATTTAAAGAACACTTAATACTTATAGTTGACTTTTATTATCTTTTTAACGTTCGCTTCGTGAAATCGTTGTAATAAATCTATCTTTTTATTTGAATCATTACTTTATTATCTTGTTTAACAAGTTTTTATTTCTCTAAAACATAAAAAGAAAGAATATGAAAGAACCATTCTGAGATTCCTCTTAATCAACATCCTTTGAAAAGAAGTTACACTAGTCAATCTAAGCTTGTTTCTGCTTAAATCGACCATCAAAATTTATAGGTTCTATAATATCTAGTGTTGGTGGAAAACAATTTTGTTTTCTGCTAACACTATTTTTTGTAAAAAAAGATAGAAAAAGAGATATCCAAATTGA
>NZ_JAFLWG010000036.1:0-30714 GCF_017316315.1 Enterococcus sp. DIV1298c
ATTTAAGAGTCTGCTGATTTTCCTAATTAGACTTCAGCTATTTTTGAAAGAACATGTATACTGTGCTTTAATTTGTACAATTTTTCGAAATAAATCGATAGTTGAATGATTTACTTGGTATTTTTATTTATTGATAACTATTTAAAAATATAGGAAAACATAACAATAATCTTCAAAACGTATGGTCTTCATACTTTATTTTGAGTATAATAACATGAAAGATGTCCTTGATTTCTTTTTCAGCTATTTTTATTGATTTTATATAATCGATTGTCAATTAGTTTCACAAATCATTGATCTAAATTTACTTAGTAATAGTTATTTTAAACATACAATAAAAGTGAAAGAAGGAAAAAAGATGGGCCCGTATTATTCAGTTAACCAACTTGCCGAGCTACTCGGAGTAACGACTCGATCTGTGCGCAATTATTTGCGTGAAGGCAAACTTCATGGAACAAAAGTTGGAGGAAAATGGCGATTTTCTGAAGAAGATCTGTCAGATTTTCTTCAATTCTCTTTCAAAACGAAACCTAGCTTTGATGGGAGCGATCGATTAATAGAAAGTGCCGTTGTCCTTAAATTCTATCTTCAGTACGAATCATTAGAGTCTTTGCATCAATTTCGCGATCGGATGATCAGCTATCATCAAGATGTTTATTCAAATAAAGAAGATCGTTACTTCTTTTATAATGTCTTGGATGATGAGTGCGTGGAATTTATTATCAGTGGTAATTTTAATTATGTTCAAAGTTTTGGTGCCTGGTTCAACGAAGCTGTTTTAAAACAAACAGATATCTGGTTGAGTACACCAAAATAAAACATAGTAAGACATTTTATTTCTCAATGTCTTACTATGTTTTTTTCTATATCAACACGGTGATCATGCTTCCTCCGACGATCAAGGCTAATCCGATCAACGTGTATTTCAATTCTTTTTTACTTTTCTTTTCATGTAAAATGACCATACCACCTAGTGTAGAAATCACCACATTCATTTGTGTAATGATGTATGCAGTCGCCACCCCATTGGCGTTTGCAGAAAATATATAAGCAAATGCGGCTAAACTAAAAATGACGCCGACGATCGTTGCTTTCCAACTCTTATCGTCTCCATACGCTTTAGGTTGTTTCAAGACGACGTAGATGGCTGCTGCTAAGAACACACCTAACATTTGTGGAAAGAAGATTGCTACCCCGTCTGCATTGACTAATTTAGGTAATGCACTATATACCCAATAACCGATACTCGTAGAGGCAAGAATCGAAATGCCTTTCGTTATTCCACCTTGTTTGCTTCCTCCATCGGTGATTGCTGTCAATGCCGAGCCAATCACTAGTAAGACGATCGCCGCACCTCCGATGATTTTCCCTGTTGTCCCTGACCATTCACCAAAAGCGAAAACACCGATCAAAGAGGTTCCAACAAGTTGCATCGCAGTCGAAATTGGCATTGTTTTTGAAACACCGATCAAATTGAATGTGGTGTATTGGCCGATTTGTCCAATGACCCAAAATGATCCCGATAAAAGACTGATCAAAAACGTGGAAATTGAAATACCACCTGGTGACATCACCAATTGAACAATCAGGCCAACTAACAATGCCCCTATCCCTGTACCTAATATTTCATTTGTGGGACGCCCACCAATTTTTTTCAAAACAAGCGGTTGGATTCCCCAACCAATCGCTGGTATTAATGCAATCAAGATTCCCATTGATCAATCCCTACCCTTTCCCACCTTGAAATGAAGGATAAAGCGTCATACCACCATCTACAAATAGTGTGATACCTGTGACGTAGCTTGCTTCATCCGAAGCCAACCAGGCAGCGGCAGCCGCAACTTCATTTGGTTTTCCGATGCGTTCCATGGGAATTATGCTTTCTGTTGTCGCTTTTTGTTCTGGATCATCAAATTTTTCGGCATTGATCGGTGTTTTGATTGCTCCCGGACCAATACTATTGATACGTATTCCTTCAGGGGCGTATTCCATCGCAACACTTTGAGTGAATAGTTTGACGCCACCTTTTGATGCAGCATAATGTGAAAAAGTTGGCCATGGGATTTGTTCATGGACGGATGAAAGATTGATGATATTGCCTTTTACATTGTGTTTCTTGAAGTAATTGATGGCCGCCTTTGTTCCTAAAAAGACGCCTGTCAAGTTGACTTGCATCACTGTTTCCCATTCTTCCAAGCTTAATTCATGTGTTGGCTTTTGGTTTTCAGTCCCGGCATTATTGACCCATACATCTAATTGGCCATAAGTTTCAATTGCTTGATCGATTAATGCTTGTACGCCCTCTTCTGTCCCTACGTCAGCTTTGACTGCTACAGCTTCTCCACCCGCTTGTTCAATCGTTTTGACCGCTTCTTCTGCCCCTTCAGCATCGGAATGATAGTTTACGACTACTCGCATCTTTTCTTCTCCAAATCGCTGAGAGATCGCTGTACCGATTCCTTTCGACCCACCTGTTACTACTGCTACTTTGTTTTCTAGTTCTTTATACATCACGGACATCCTTTCTTTATTTACGAAAATAACAAATGTTTTCATTTGTTTATAATCAGCTATAAAGACAGTGTACACTACGCAGTGTGGGGGAAAGCAAATCATACGCACCATGAAAATTGCATAATGATTTTCAAAACAAAAAAAGAGACTGTACGATCAGCCTCTTTCCATTTCAAAAACTTGCTTCAATTACTTCGTCTGTTCAAAAAATTCAGCAGTTATTTGCTCATCTGCTCGCAATTGTTCGATCAAAGCTTCTGCGCCATCAAACTTCACTTGATCGCGAATAAATTCATGCCAGCGAATATAGACATGCTCGCCATAGATATCTTGGTCAAAATCTAAGATATACAATTCGACTGTCAATTCACGGCCATCACCGAATGTGTCGTTATGTCCGATTGATCCCATCGCTGGGTACCAAGTGTCACCAACCTTGATTTCACAAACATAGACACCTACTTTTGGTAAATGAACGGTACTTTTGACTTTGACATTGGCTGTTGGAAATCCTAGTAATCGACCACGGGCATCCCCATGAATAACTACCCCATCGATTTCATAATGATAGCCTAATAAGCTAGCAACAGTTGCAACATCTCCGGCGTCTAACTCTTCACGGATACGTGACGAGCTGATTTTTTCTCCTTCTTGCTGCTCTTTTGGTACAGTAACGACTTCAAAGCGACCTTTCGCATAACCAGGAAGATGAGGAACATCCGCAATCTCTTTCGGTCCGTAGGTATAATCAAAGCCAGAAACAGCATACTTGGCGTTTAGTCCTACGATGTACTGATCCACAAAATCTTGAGGAGCCAGATGAGCAAACGCAGAAGTAAATTCAATTTCGTAAAGATAATCGATACCAAGTTCTGCCATCTTTGCTTCTTTTTGTTCCAAGGTAGTCAAGTATTTAACGTCGCTTGGATTGATTTTTTTAAAGACGATTGACGGATGTTGATTGAATGTCATCAATGCCAATTTCAGACCCTCTTTTTGGGCAATCGTCCGACCGATTTCAATGACTTTCTGATGTCCTAAATGAACACCGTCAAAAAAACCTAAGATCAATACGACGTCTTCTTTCGGAATTTGAGTAGCTTGGTAAGGGTGTCTGATTTTGATGATTTCCATTTTTACATTAAACCTCATTTCTTAAAACTTTGCTTGGTTTCAACTTATTTTTTTCTTTTGGATTTGGTTGGTAGATACTCACTACTTTTCCTTGATAAAAAAGCGCGATTTCTTCTGATGGCATCTCTGGCAGACCAAATACTTGGTAATCTAGGCGCATTCCATTTTTAACTTTTTGCCATACTGCCTCATTGATCTCAACCTGTTTGAATTTCGCCACGCCTGTTTCGATTGGCAGAAGATACTCTTCGATCGTTCCTGCTTCCATATAAGCGGCTACTTGAGCGAGCGTGATTGCTTGTGATTGATCCATCCCCGCACTTGCTGTTCTCGTCAAATCGGACATATGAGCAGGATAGCCTAATTTACTTCCTGTATCAACAGCTAACGTCCGGACATAAGTACCCTTGCCGCATTCTACTTCAAAGCGCCAAGAAATTGTACCTGTTTCCTTTGACCATACAAGCTCACTGGTTCGTTCAAACCGATAGATGTGTGCTGTTCGAACAGGGCGTTCCACTGTTTCGTTATTTCGTGCATATTCGTATAAACGGCGACCGTTGACTTTCACGGCAGAGTACATTGGCGGAATCTGTGTGATCTCACCGACAAAAGAAGCCATCGCTTCATCGATTTGGGCCTCTGTCAACGCTTCGACTACTGCTTGCTGTTCGACGATCTCTCCAGATTTATCTTCGGTGGTCGTACTATATCCAAGGGTGATCTCTCCTTGGTAGGTCTTCCCCGAATCCGTCAAGTATTCAATAACTTTAGTGGCTTTACCAATACAAATTGGAAGAACACCATCCACATCAGGGTCTAATGTTCCCCCATGTCCGATTTTTTTTGTATGTAAAATTTTTCGTAATTTGAATACACAATCGTGGCTAGTCATGCCTCGTTCTTTCCATAAAGGTAATAAGCCTTCCATTATCTGGTCTCCATTCTTTTAAGTATTAACTGAATTATTATAACACAAAGTAGTATAAACTGACGTGTTTGATCGATTAATGTACGATTATTTTGTTTTAGAAACATAAACGTAACAAAAGTTCACACTGTTGTAAATAGAAAGATGGTATTCTTTTGTAAAGGAGGGAGCACCTATGGAAAATCTTTTCTTTGCACCTTTTGATTGGTTATACGGGTGGTTAGCTGGTAAAAAGTAGGCTAACTTTCTGGTCGATCAATCCCTGATCAATGCTTTTAAATCGATGAAAGCTGTTTTCCCCAAAAACGGACAAAGCGGCAAAATTCATCTGCTAGCGATACAGCGAAAAAATTCGAAAATGATTCTTATTATTTTGGATTTTTCCGCTGTATTTCGTGTTTGTTTCTTTGACGATGGACTGACATCAATAATATATAAAAAGAGAGGACGGATACAGTGATCGTATCCGTCCTCTCTTGACTTACGAGACGAAAAAAGTGTTCGTTCGCTTCTTAATCTTTATTTAAATTACGCAATAATTCATCGATGTGATTACCATAAACAACAGATTCATCTAATTCAAACGTCAATTCAGGTGTTTTGTAAATGCTCATGTTATGTCCTAATTCCCGACGAATCAGACCACTTGCTTTATTCAACCCTTCTTGCGCTTTTTTCTTATCTGAAGCTAAGTCAGATAAAAGACTATAATAGATCGTCGCCTGCTGTAGATCACCTGTGACATGTACATCTGTGATCGTTACATTCTCCACGCGTGGATCACGTACTTTTTTGCGTAAGATATCATTCACTTCTTTTAAAATTTCTTGACCGACTCTGCGGTCACGATAGTTAGCCATACTGAGCGGCCTCCTTTTTTTAAATTAGTCTACTTTGACTTCTTCCATGATAAAGCCTTCGATAACATCGTCCACTTTAAGATCATTGAATTTCTCGATCATTGCACCACATTCAAAGCCCATTTTGACTTCTTTCACATCATCTTTGAAACGTTTCAAGCTTGCTAGTTGTCCTTCGTAAATAACGATACCATCACGAATCACACGCACACCGCTATCACGACGAATGTAACCATCTGTTACAAAGGCTCCCGCAATCGTTCCAACTTTTGATACTTTGAACGTTTCACGGACAGTCATTTGACCAGTGATTTTTTCTTCGAATTCAGGATCAAGCATCCCTTTCATCGCTGTTTCGATTTCTTCGATTGCTTTATAAATGATGCGGTGTAGACGGATATCTACTTCTTCCGTATCTGCTTGGATCTTCGCTTGAGGTGTTGGACGAACATTGAAACCAATGATGATCGCATTACTTGCTGCAGCAAGCGTTACATCACTTTCATTGATTGCTCCAACAGCAGAATGGACGATCTTGACACGTACGCCTTCTACATCGATTTTCTTCAATGAAGCAGCTAATGCTTCAGCAGAACCTTGTACGTCCGCTTTAATAATGACGTTGACTTCTTTCAGTTCGCCTTCTTTCAAGCTTTCGAATAGGTTGTCTAATGTCACACGGCTAGTTGCAGCACGTTGCTCTAACATCGCACGTTTGCCACGTTCTTCACCCGCTGCACGAGCTGTTTTCTCATCTTCAAAGACAACGAAACGATCGCCTGCTTGAGGAACATCATTCAAACCTGTGATCTCAACCGGTGTTGCTGGTCCAGCTGTTTTTTCACGGCGTCCTAAATCGTTGACCATCACACGTACACGACCGTAAGTGTTTCCGACAACGATTGGGTCACCGACGTTCAATGAACCTTGTTGAACAAGTAAAGTTGTCACAGGGCCTTTTCCTTTGTCTAATCGTGCTTCGATCACTGTACCGATCGCGCGTTGCGTTGGATCAGCTTTCAAGTCTTCCACTTCAGCAACTAAAAGGATCATTTCTAATAGTTCTTCGATGTTTTGACCAAATTTCGCTGAGATCTCTACAAAGATCGTTTCGCCACCCCATGATTCAGGAATCAATTCATATTCACTTAATTCTTGCATCACGTGTTGCGGATTTGCTCCTGGTTTATCGATTTTGTTGACTGCTACGATGATTGGCACGCCGGCTGCTTTGGCGTGATTGATCGCCTCTACTGTTTGTGGCATTACACCGTCATCTGCTGCTACAACTAAGATCGTGATATCTGTGATACTTGCACCACGCGCACGCATACTTGTAAAGGCCGCGTGTCCTGGTGTATCTAAGAATGTGATCGGTTTGCCGTCGATATCGATTTGGTAAGCACCGATATGCTGCGTGATACCACCTGCTTCTCCGCTTGTTACACGAGAATGACGTAACGTATCTAGTAAAGTTGTTTTCCCATGGTCAACGTGTCCCATGATCGTTACAACTGGCGGACGTGAAACTAATTTGTCTGGATCTACTTCGTCCGCTTCAAAGAATTTGTCGATATCCGCGATATCTACTTGGACTTTTTCTTGTGGTTCCATTCCGTAATCTGTTGCTAATAACTCGATCGTGTCTTTATCTAATGCTTGGTTTTGGTTGACCATTACACCTAACATAAATAATTTTTTGATGATCTCTGCTGGTTCACGGTGGATTTTCTTCGCGATATCTGCCACGTTCATGCCTTCTGTATATTCTAATACTTCAGGTAATTCACGGAATTTACGTGGTGGGACTGCTGGCTTGTTCGATGTTTGCTGTTTGCCTTTTTTCCCTTTTTTATTGAAACGATTGCGGTTATTATTGTTGAATTTTCCGCGATTGTTATTATTGTTTCTATTTTGTCCGCCGCCTTGGTTGTTTCCTTGACGGTTTTGGTTACTTCCCTGATTGTTACCTTGGGTAGTACCTTGGCGGTTTTGAGTGCTGCCTTGGTTGTTTCCTTGGCGATTTTGGTTGTTGCTTTGAGTATTCCCTTGACGGTTTTGAGTGTTTCCACCTGTCTGGTTACTCTTCTGATTTGTTGATTGGTTTTTTCCTTGATTCACTTGACCGCTCCCTTGACCGCGATCTTGATAGTTGCGGTTACTTTTATTTTTTTGTTGGTTCGATGGTTCGTTTGTTTTCTTTTGGTTACTTGGCTGCTGTCCGGCTGGTTTTTGGTTTGCTTTTTGTACTGGTTGCTTTTTCTGCTGTGGTTGGTTGAACGCTTGTTGCAGTTTCTTTTCGTCTTGTGTGCTGATCGCACCCATGTGATTTTTCACATCGATTCCAAGTTTCTGCGCTTTATCAACGACCTCTTTACTAGACTTATTCCATTCTTTCGCTAGTTCATAAATTCGTTTATTGCCCATGCAATCACCTTCCTAACCTTCAATTAGCTCCTTGACCCTTTTTGCAAAGCCGGCGTCAGTGATCCCTATCACTTTGCGAGGCTTGCCGATCATCTGAGTGATTTCTTCCTCAGAAAACAGCTCAAAGCAAGGAACTTCGTAATACGAACTCTTATCTTTGATTTTCTTTCTGGTATTCTCACTGGCATCACTTGCGACGAAAACGATCTTCGCTTTTTGGCGGCGGATCTCTCCAATCGTCAATTCTTCACCTGTGATCATTTTTCCTGCACGCATCGCTAATCCAATAAGATTCATGGCTTTTTGCCGATTGACTTGACTCATTCGCCAAATAGCTCTTTTCTGGCTTTTTGGTGTGTGACATAATCCAGCAGTTCTTGATAAAATTCATCTGTTAGCTTAGCTTCAAGTACACGATCCAAGAGATGTTTATCCCATGCTTGTTGTACTTCTTCCGGCTCAAGTGAGACATACGCTCCTCGTCCAGGCATTTTTCCAGTAGGATCGATCGATACCACGCCTTCTTTCGAGCGGGTGATACGGATCATCTCTTTTTTGGGTTTCATTTCACCTGAAACCACAGATTTGCGTAAAGGGATCTTCCTTTGTTTCATCTCTTTGCCTCCTTCACTGACAGTTAAATTTCTTCTTGATCTGTTTCTTCGATCGTTTCATCATTGAATGCAATCGTTTGGTACTCATCATCTGTCAAATCTGATTGGATGATAGCTTCATCATGTTGCTCTTCGGCTTCCACAGACACGCTCTGTGCTTGCTTCTCATAAAATTCAGCCATATCTGATTCTGATTTGATGTCGATTTTGTGGTTCGTCAATTTTGCTGCTAGACGTGCATTTTGTCCACGTTTACCAATGGCTAATGACAATTGGTAATCTGGTACAACGACCGTACAAGCTTTTGGATTTTGTTCGTCGAAAATAACATCAACGACTTGTGAAGGGTTCAATGCGTTGGCAATGAATACCGCAGGATCTTCGTCCCACTCAACGATATCCATGTTTTCGCCTTTCAACTCATTCACGATTGCTTGGACACGTTGCCCTTTAGGACCAACACAAGTACCGACAGCATCGATATTCGGATCAGTTGAACGAACAGCCACTTTTGAACGGTCGCCCGCTTCTCTAGCTACGCTGACGATCTCAACAAGGCCATCATAAACTTCTGGCACTTCTTGTTCAAACAAGCGACGCAAAAGATCTGGATGACTGCGGCTTACAAAGACTTGTGGGCCTTTAGATGTATTCTCAACACGTGAGACGTATACTTTGATACGATCATGTGGTTGATAAAATTCATTTGGCATTTGGTCTTGTTTCGAGAGTACCGCTTCGATTTTACCTAAATTGATGTAGATATAACGTTTGTCTTGACGTTCAACGATCCCTTGCATGATATCTTTTTCATATGCACTGAATTCGTTATAGATGATCGTACGTTCCGCTTCACGCACACGTTGCAAGATCACTTGCTTCGCCGTTTGAGCAGCGATCCGACCGAAATCTTTTGGTGTGACTTCAAAACGGATCTTATCACCGATCTCATAAGCAGGATTGATCAATAAGGCATCTTTTAATGATACTTCTAATTGTGAATCCATCACTTCTTCAGTGACTTCTTTCACGGCATAGACATGGATCTTACCTTTTTTTTGTTCAAATTCTACTTCTACGTTTTGTGCTTGCCCATAATGGCGTTTGTATGCAGAAACTAACGCAGCTTCTAAAGCGTCGATCACGATTTCTTTTGAGATTCCTTTTTCAGCCTCTAAAGCATCTAACGCGTTCAACATTTCTTTACTCATTTTTTCTGTTTCCTCTCCGTGATTAAAATTGGATTGCTAAGCGAGCTTTGGCAATATTCTTACGGTCAAAAACAATTTCTTTTTCCCGTGTCTTTATGCGTATCTTCAATGTAAGCTGTTCAGCATCAAATGATTGGAGAAATCCTTCATATTGTTTTTCTCCGTCAACTGGTTGATATAAAGACACATGGATATACTCTCCTCGTGCTTTTTCATAATCTGCCTCTTTTTTCAAAGGGCGTTCTGCGCCTGGAGATGATACCTCTAGGAAATATGCTTGTGGTATCGGGTCTGGCTCTGTCGTATCAAGCTTTTCACTTAATTTTTCGCTGACAAATGCACATTCTTCAATGTCGATTCCGCCTTCTTTATCTATAAACACTCGTAAAAACCAGCTTTTTCCTTCTTTGACAAATTCTACTTCCACCAGCTCAAACTTTTGTTCATCTAAGATCGGTGTCACCATTTCTGTGACTGTTTCAACGACGCTACTCAAAGATTTCGCCTCCTTAAAATTAGATCCGTAATTCCATTAAAAAGAGTGAGCGAAAATTCCGCTCACTCACAGTTAGTATCATTACCTTAAATAACTATAACATAAATCGCTCTAAATGACAAGCCATATCATTATAACCAACTTGCAACGAGCATTACTACTCTTTGCTTTCATTTTGATTCATTTTCATTTCTCGAATGGACTTTTATAACATATCAAATAACGATAATTGATTTTCGTCGGGTAAATCTTTCAAGACCCCATTTTCCGTCATGTACTCGATCAACGTTTTTGAAACTTTCCCGCGAGTTGCTAAGTCTTCTTTAGATAAGAAAGGACCATCTTTTCTTGCTTCAACGATTTGTTTCGCCACGTTAGTCCCTAAGCTCGGTACAGCGCGGAATGGCGCAATCAGTGTATCGCCTTCGATGACAAAGTTCACTGCATCCGATTTATACAGATCGATCATCCCGAATTTCAGATCACGTTCCAACATTTCATTTGCTAATTCAAGGACAGTCAATTGATTTTTCTCTTTGACAGAAGCATCAAGACCCTTATCCGTGATTTCTTTCATCGCCTCTTTGACGGCTTCTTTCCCTTTACACATCGCGACTAAATTAAAGTCATCCGCACGAACAGAGAAATACGCACAGTAATACAAGATTGGGAAGTAAACTTTAAAGTAAGCGACACGCAGCGCCATCAAGACATAAGCGGCAGCATGGGCTTTCGGGAACATATACTTGATCTTCGAACAAGAATCGATGTACCAGTCAGGTACGTTATTTTCTTTCATGGCTGTCAAATATGTTTCTCGTAAATCATCAGGGATCTTATTCCATAATCCTTTACGCACCGTTTCCATGATCTTGAACGCCATGCCACTATCTAACCCAGCATGGATCAAATAAACCATGATGTCATCCCGACAGCCGATTACTTCAGCAAGTGTTGCATCGCCACGTTTGATCAGTTCTTCTGCATTTCCTAACCACACGTCAGTACCGTGAGAAAGACCAGATATCTGCAATAGTTCCGCAAAAGTGGTCGGATGTGTTTCTTCTAACATTCCTCGAACAAACCGTGTCCCAAATTCCGGTATACCTAAAGTACCCGTTTTAGAATAAATCTGTTCTTGTGTAACACCTAATACGTCAGGTCCGGAAAAGATTCGCATCACTTCTGGATCATCGGTTGGGATTGTTTGGGGATCGATCCCTGATAAATCTTGCAACATCCGGATCACTGTCGGATCATCGTGTCCCAGAATATCAAGTTTCAACACATTGTCATGGATCGAGTGGAAATCAAAGTGAGTCGTTTTCCATTCAGAATTTTGATCATCTGCCGGGTATTGGATCGGTGTAAAGTCATACACATCCATATAATCAGGGATAACGATGATCCCCCCCGGATGCTGACCGGTCGTCCGTTTGACCCCAGTCGCTCCTTTTGCTAAACGATCGACTTCGGCACTACGATAATGCAAATTATGATCTCGCTCAAACCCTTTAACGAAGCCATACGCCGTTTTATCCGCCACTGTACCGATCGTACCGGCACGATAAACGTATTCTTCCCCAAACAATACTTTTGTGTAATGATGGGCTTCTGCTTGGTAGTCTCCAGAGAAGTTCAGATCGATATCGGGTACTTTGTCACCATGGAAACCTAAGAATGTTTCAAAAGGAATATCATGCCCATCTTTATTTAAGCGAGCGCCACATTTCGGACATTTTTTCTCAGGCATATCAAAGCCAGAACCGTATGTTCCGTCTTCATAAAATTCAGAATACTGACAATCTGGACAGTAGTAATGTGGTGCCAATGGATTGACCTCAGTGATCCCTGTCATCGTTGCAACGAAACTCGAACCGACTGAACCACGAGAACCAACCAAATACCCGTCTTCATTACTTTTATGCACTAACTTTTGAGAAATCAAATAAATAACTGAGAATCCATTTCCGTTGATTGAATCCAGTTCTTTTTTTAACCGTTTTTCCACAATATCTGGCAACGGATCACCATATAATTGTTTCGCTTTTGTATAACTTAGATCAGTGATTTCATCTTCTGAACCAGGAATTTTCGGCGTATACAGCTCGTCTTTGACTGGCACGACTTCTTCACAGATATCCGCAATCTTATTGGTGTTTTCAACAACGATCTCTTTCGCTAGGTCTGTTCCTAAGAAAGTGAAGGCAGTTAGCATTTCATCCGTCGTTCTAAAATGAACTTCAGGCAAGCTATGACGATTCAAAGGATTCGCCCCACCCATCGAGTTGACCAAGATTTTACGGTAAATCGCATCTTCTTCATTTAGATAATGCACGTTACCTGTCGCAACAACGATCTTGTCTAACGATTTGCCGATTTCTACTAAATTACGGATGATTTCTTCTAAATCATGTTCATTTTTGACAAGTTCTTGTTCTAACAATGGTGCATAAACAGCTTTAGGCATGACCTCGATGTAGTCATAGAATTTCGCCCGATTACGGGCTTCTTCCACACCTTTTTGCATCATGGCTTCAAAAATCTCGCCTTTGTCACAAGCAGATCCAACTAATAGATCTTGTCGGAATTTCTTCAACTGTGACCGAGGGATTCGCGGCACACGTTCAAAATAATCGACATTGGACATCGAGATCAATTTGAACAAGTCTTTCAACCCGGCTTGATTTTTCGCCAGTAACGTCACATGGAATGGTCGAGCACGCTTGTAAGAATCACCCTCACCGACATGCGCATTTAACTGGTCATGATAATACATCTCATGATTTTCCATCGCTTCTTTGATAAATATCCATGCAAGATGCCCAGTTGCTTCCGCATCATAGATCGCACGGTGATGCTGTTCCAAGCTAACGCCGAATTTTTTCGATAGCACACCTAAACCGAATCGTTTGAATTGTGGATATAAATATCGAGCTAATTCTAGTGTATCGATGACTGGATTCGCTGCTTCTGGGATATTGTATTTCGCATAACTTGTGTTCAAGAACCCCATATCGAAGGCAGCATTATGGGCAACTAGGATTGCGTCTTTTGAAAATTCTAAGAACAACCGTAAAACTTCTTCTTCTGATTTTGAGCCACGAACCATTTCATCTGTGATTCCCGTCAAATCAATCGTCGTTCGTGATAAAGGATGTCCTGGATCGATGAACTCGTCAAAACTTTCAATGACATTTCCTTTGTACATTTTAACGGCGGCTAACTCGATGATCGTATCATAAACAGCGGATAAACCAGTGGTCTCCACGTCAAACACAACATAAGTGGATTCACTTAATGAATCATGGGCATCATTGTAAGCAATCGGTACACCATCATCCACGACATTCGCTTCGACCCCATACAAAATTTTGACGCCAGCTTTTTTACCTGCACTATGCGCTTCTGGAAAAGCCTGTGCTCCGCCATGGTCCGTGATAGCGATCGCTTTATGTCCCCACTTACCCGCTTGAGCAACAAGATCTGCGACACTATTCGTCGCATCCATCGTACTCATGTTGCTATGAAGATGCAACTCAACACGTTTTTCATCTTCAGGAGAATAATCTTTACGTGGCGCATGTTTAACTTCTAAAATATCTTGGGCATTCATCACAAGGTCACGGACAAACGTATCTTCTTGGACACTTCCGCGAACCTTCAACCAATTGCCCGTACTGATAGCTTCAAAGATTTGTTCATCTTTTTCATTGTTTGAAAACTTTTTGACGATAAACGAAGAAGTGTAGTCTGTGATCTTCAATGTCAAAATCTTACGTTTCGAACGAAGCTCACGCACTTCTTTATCAAAAACGTAACCCTCGATGGTTACTCGACGTTCTTCTTCCAAAATATTGATCATCGGTGTGATTGGCTCATCATTTGGAATATTTCTACCTAGTTGGATTGGGCCATCAAGCGTTGGCAACTGCTCTTTGCGCTCTTTTTTCTTTTGTTCATGGACAATCAAACTTTCAGCAGCTTGTTTCATAAATGCTTCCGCTTGTTCTTGTCTTCTTTCTTCAAACAGCTTTAGCACTCTTTCTGCTTGCTGTTCATCGACTTCTGGTTCAATACGGAACTTAGGAAAGCCATAGCTGACAAACAACTGTTCCACTAATGGCAAGTATTGTTGTTTAAGATAACCAATAGCCCCTTCCCCATCCACCGGCAAAATCACCTTATGGTCTTTGATCGTCGGCACTTGTGTCTTTAGAACCTTTTGTACTAAAGGCGTATCGCATTGCTGACTCTCTAATGCTTGTGACCAATAATCTTGCAGAAGTTGCTCATCATACGATTGATCCTCCGCTTGGATCGTGATCTTCACCTCAGCGATCTCTTTAAATGCAAGCATGACATGTTGCATCAACGAGCGATAGATCATGACAGGTAAAATAGCCGGGAACCGTAAAGTAAATTCCCAAAGACGAGATTTACGATGGACGACCACACGTTCCATTTCACCAGCAGAAATAAGCGGATGTGATTTTTCTGTTTCTTCTAATTGGATCTGTTCCAATAACTTCTCAAATAACTCTCGTTTTTCTGACAAAAATATACGCCCTTTCTGTCAAGACCAGAAATCATTCCATTTCCGACCCTTACTTTTCAATACTAACTAGTATAACCCTTTTTGGAGAAATTTTCATCAAGGTTGTGAGAAAGCCGGTCAACTCCAAGTATTAAGGCAGAAATTGAGAAAATAGCTTTTCATATTTTTTCAATTTTTGACTTAATATTGAAGGAGTTGGCTTTCGAACACCGTTTATCAAGGTTGTGAAAGAAGCGCTTTGACCTGAGCAGTAAGATGGAAAATCAGAAAATAGCTTCTCATATTTTTTGATTTTTCAGCTTAGTATTGAAGGTCAGCTTCTTGAACACCGTTTATTAGGTTGTGAGAAAGCCGGTCAGCTCCAAGTATTAAGGCAGAAATTGAGAAAATAGTTTTTCATATTTTTTCAATGTTTGACTTAATATTGAAGGAGTTGGCTTTCGAACACCGTTCATCAAGGTTGTGAAAGAAGCGTTTTGACCTGAGCAGTATGCTTCCTGAACACCATCTCCCACAATCCACCAAAGGAAATGAAAAAGCCGCTTCCGTCTATTCAGAGACCGATACGACTTTTTCATATTTATGCTTATTCGCCTTGATTCAATAAAATCGGTAATGTGTTCACGAGTTCATCTTTACGAACTTCGACCATTTCACCTGTTTTCTTGATTTTTACTTCGACGATTCCGTCTACTGCTTTTTTACCGATCGTGATACGGATTGGACAACCAATCAAATCAGAATCAGCAAATTTTACACCGGCACGTTCGTTGCGGTCATCAACAAGTACTTGATAACCTGCTTCATTCATCGCTTTTTCCACTTCATTCGTCAAATTCGTTTGGAATTCGTCTTTTAAGTTCATTTGTACGACATGTAGATCAAATGGTGCGATGCCTTTTGGCCAGTTAATGCCGTTTTCATCTGCATTTTGTTCAACGATCGCTGATAGCAAACGGCTTACACCGATACCATAGCAACCCATGATGACATGTTTCTCACGACCATTTTCATCAAGAACAGTGGCACCCATCGATTCACTGTAACGTGTACCTAGTTTGAAGATATGACCGATCTCGATTCCACGAGTAAATGCTAATACACCATTATTGTCTGGTGAAGGATCGCCTTCTTGGACAAAACGTAAGTCTTCGTAAGCTAACACGTTAAAATCACGTTCTGGATTGACGTTGATAAAATGATAGCCAGTTTCGTTTGCTCCAGCGATAGCATTTGCCAGATCTTGGACATGACGATCTGCATAGACTTTCACGTCTTCAGATACACCGATTGGTCCAACTGAACCAAAATCAGCGCCTAAATAATTTTTCGCTTCGTCTTCTGTTGCTTCTTCTAAGAAATCTGCGCCTAAGAAGTTTTTCAATTTTACATCGTTGACTTCATGGTCGCCTCGAACTAAAACTAAGACAGGTTGTTCATCCGCTGTGAATAAAACAGATTTAATGATTTTTTGTGGCTGAACATCAAAGAAAGCTGCCACCTCATCGATTGTTTTCACATTTGGTGTTTCTTTCTTTTCCATTTCCAATTGTGTTTCATGCGATTTTTTTGGTACATAATAACTTGTCGCCATTTCTAAGTTAGCGGCATAGTCACTTTCTGTTGAATAACAAATCGTGTCTTCACCGATTTCTGAGATCGCCATAAATTCTTTTGAGTCTTTTCCGCCCATGGCACCACCGTCACCGATGATCGCACGGAATTCCAAACCACAACGTTTGAAGATCTCTGTGTATGCTTTCTCATAATCTTTGTACGTTTCATCCAAGCTCTCTTGTGACGCATGGAAAGAATAAGCATCTTTCATAATAAACTCGCGACCACGTAATAGACCAAAACGAGGACGTTTTTCATCGCGATATTTTGCTTGGATCTGGTAAAGATTCAAAGGTAATTTTTTATATGAATTGACTTCGTCGCGAATCAACTCTGTAAATGTTTCTTCATGTGTTGGTCCTAAAATCATCTGACGATCGTTGCGATCTTTCAAACGATATAGGTTCGGGCCATAGGTTTCATAACGACCAGATTCTTGCCATAATTCAGCTGGTAAAAGCGCAGGCATCAACATCTCCACTGCCCCGATTTTTTCGAATTCTTCGCGCATGATCGTTTTCAATTTTTCTAACACACGATTCGCAAGTGGTAAGTAAGAATAGATCCCAGCTGATACCTGACGGATATAGCCAGCACGTAATAAGATTTGATGACTTAATACTTCCGCATCGTTTGGAACCTCTCTTAATGTTGGGATCAACATTTTTGATTGTCTCATTATATATAAACTCCTTTATTCCTCAAATAATCTAACGCATGTCATTATACCCTACTTTTTCTAGAAAAAGAATCGTTGAATGTCATTCCATGTCACTAATACCATCAACAGCATCAGGAAACCAAAACCAACGAGCGTCAATATGCCTTCTTTTTCCTGACTAAGTGGTTTGCCACGAACACCTTCAAAAATATTCAGTACTAATTTACCGCCGTCTAATGCGGGGATCGGTAATAAATTGACGATCCCTAAGTTCATTGACAAGATCGCCATCAATCCGATGACTGTCATTACACCTTGGTTTGCTGCTTCAGAAGATAATTGGAACATCATCACAGGGCCACCTAATTTGTCTAAGCTAAAGCCTGTAAATAACGAACCTAATGCTTTGAATATTTCTAATGAACTGCTGAATGCACGTTGAGTCCCGCCAATGATTTTATCAAAGAAGCCAGTTTTCATAGGTGCTTGTATCCCAAGCTGACCAATTTTTTCACCGTTTGACTCAACCGATTTCGGCGTTACTTCAATCGTAGAAACTTGACCATTACGTTCGACTTCAAAATCAAGCGGTTTATCTGGATTTTCAGTAATGATCGCTGTTAGATCATTCCATGTTTGGATCGATTTTCCATCCACTTGCAGAATCTCATCATTTTCTTGCAAACCGGCTGCAGCGGCAGCTCCATCCGGCGAAACGACACCGATTTGATTCGTATTTGTGACTGTCACGCCACCTTGCATAAACGCTAACACGATGAATAATAGAATCGCTAAAATAAAATTATTCATCGGACCAGCAAAGTTGGTCAACATCCGTTGCCATAATTTTGCTGATTGGAATTGTACATCTCTCGGCGCAATCCTCAATTCAGTTCCATCTGCCTCAATGATCGAGGCATCGTGATCGACTGCATACGTTACTTCCTGTGTTTCATCGCCATTCACATAACCTGTGATCGTCAGTGCTTCATCAAGATCATAACGGATCAATTCCATTGGGATCGCATTCGTCAATTGGATCTTTTTACTCAAGTTGATTTTCTTTACGACTTGATCTGAATCCATTAAGAGTGACAACGGCATTCCTGGTGCCATTTCCGTTTCGTCATCCCCATTCCCAGCCATTCTCACATAGCCACCGATCGGTAACAAACGCAATGTATAAGTCGTGCCGTCTTTTGCTTGGTGACCGTAGATTTTAGGTCCCATGCCGATGGCAAACTCGCGAACTAGGATTCCTGATCGTTTCGCAAAGAAGAAGTGGCCAAATTCATGTACGATCACTAAGATGCCAAAAACGATAATGAACGTGATAATTGTTCTCATCCTATTCTCCTTTACATTTATCATTATTTTTATTCAGTTAAAATAAAACTACTTAATTTTACCATATTATCCACACTTCACCAAGCACCGATTAAGATGTAAAAAAATAAAAATCCTGTAAAGAATCTCCTCATCGATCATGTCTTGTTGACGCGTAGCTGACTGACCGTTTTGGAAGCTTCTTTTACAGAATTTTTTACTTATATCAATCCAAATAAATACATGACTGGAAAGACGAATAACAGACTATCGAATCGATCTAAGATTCCTCCATGCCCTGGTAAAATATTCCCTGAATCTTTGACCTCATAGTGACGTTTGATGGCTGACTCAACTAGATCCCCAAATTGTCCAACGATCGAAAGGATGATTGTCAGAAGTAACATGATCAGTAATCCATGACCAAACAATTCTTGCGGTGGATATAATAAGAAATACAATAATGCAACAACTACTGCACTAGCGATTCCTCCCAATGCCCCTTCAATCGTTTTATTAGGTGAGATCTCGGGACATAGCTTGCGCTGGCCAAAACGTCGACCAACTAGATAAGCACCAATGTCGGTTGCCCAAACGATGAATAACCCAAACAATAGTACGTTGATTCCTTCTGTACGTGCACTGACAAAGTTCTGAAAGCCAAAACCGACGTACAGACTGGTTACGACTGGAAAACCAGCTTCATCGATCGTGTACATGTTTTTTGAAAAGACGGCTGCGCCTAACAGGATCATCACTGTTAAATAAAATAACATAAACTCATTCGTTTGTTCAGGTAGAAAGAAAAACCATCTTTCTTTCGGCAAAACAAGAAATACTGCTCCGATAGCAGAAAGGATTCCTTCAAAACTTAGTAGTGTCAAGCCTTTCATTCGAAAAAGCTCATAGACACCAACGACTGCTAATAGAGCGGCTACTAATTCAAGACCAATGCCGCCGATCCAAATGATTGGAATAAATAATGCTAACGCTACTACCGCAGTGATCACACGTTGCTTCATGATTGTTCTCCTTTATCTACGCTTTTTACTCCACCAAAACGACGGTCCCGATGTTGATAAGAAGCAATTGCTTCTTCCAAGTGAGCGCCGTCAAAATCTGGCCATAATGCTTTTGAAAAATATAATTCACTGTATGCGATCTGCCACAACAAAAAGTTGCTGATTCGTTCTTCGCCACTTGTGCGAATGACCAATCCAGGATCACGAAGTTCAGGAGGTAAAAATCCGGTCATCAAATGATCCGCAATCATTTCCTCGTCGATTTCTTCCGGAGAAAGATCATTTTCTTTTACCTGTTCACTGATTGCTTTGACTGCCGAGATGATTTCTGCCCGACTGCCATAATTCAACGCAAAGTTTAAAATCATCCCCGTATTATCTTTCGTTTGTTCAATGGCACGACGAACTGCATCTTGTGTATGCGCAGGCAACAACTCTTCGTACCCCATCACTTGGACTTTGACGTTTTCAGCAATCAACTCAGGAACGAACGTATCAAAAAAATCGACTGGTAATTGCATCAAAAAATTGACTTCGTCTTTTGGACGTTTCCAGTTTTCAGTAGAGAACGCGTAGAGTGTCAATACTTTTACCCCAAGACGAGAAGCTTTTTTGGTGACTTTCTTAACAGTTTCCATTCCTTCTTTATGACCGGCTACCCGTGGAAGGCGACGGTTTTGTGCCCAACGACCATTCCCATCCATAATGATGGCGATATGTTTCGGGATATCCCTCTCAGCATCAAAATGGTGTTCACTTTTTTCTTGAATATATTTGTTTTTTTGCGGAAAAAAACGTAACATTCTTTTTCCTCCCATACTAAAAAATTACAGCTATCTCTATTATTATAGCAATATCTGACGTTATTTCCTATGGTATACCCTTTTTTTATGCAAATTCAAAGGATTTTTTAGTATTTCTTAGTCGAAAAGTAAAAAACAGGAGACAGCATTGCTTACTGTCCACCTGTTTTTGTTGATTCTTATACTTCCAGTAATTCTTTTTCTTTGTCAGCAGCAATACTGTCGACTTCTTTGATGCTGTTATCTGTCAGAGTTTGCACTTCTTTTTCTAAGTCACGCAAATCGTCTTCTGTGATATCGCCATTTTTTTGTTGTTTCTTGTATTCATCGATTGCATCACGACGAATATTGCGGACAGCGATTTTCGCATTTTCAGCTTCTTTTTTTACGTCTTTCGCTAATTCTTTACGACGTTCTTCTGTCAACTGAGGAATCACTAAACGGATCACATTTCCGTCATTTGTTGGGCTGATCCCAATGTCACTTGCCATGATCGATTTCTCGATATCTTGAAGGACGCTTTTATCGAATGGCGTGATCATCAATACACGTGCTTCTGGAATTTGGATCGAAGCCAACTGGTTCAACGGTGTTGGTGCGCCATAATAATTAACAGTGATACGATCTAACAAGCTCGCATTCGCACGACCGGCACGGATCTGTCCAAGTTCACGTTGTAGATTTTGTGCTGCTTTTTGCATTTTGTCTTTTGCTTCTGTCATAATTGCATCTGCCATTGTTTATTTCCCCCTTACGGTTGTTCCGATATTTTCACCTAAGATTGCTCGGCGAATGTTTCCATGTTCGTTAAGATTGAATACAAGTAGTGGGATATCGTTGTCCATGCTCAATGAGCTAGCAGTTGAATCCATTACTTGTAATCCTTTTGCAATGACTTCCATATGTGTCAATTCATCGAATTTCACTGCGCTTGAATCGATTTTTGGATCGGCAGAATAAACACCGTCAACATTGTTCTTAGCCATTAAAATAACGTCAGCGCCAATTTCAGCTGCGCGTAATGCCGCAGTTGTATCTGTAGAAAAATACGGGTTACCAGTACCACCGGCAAAAATAACGATACGCCCTTTTTCTAAATGACGCTCTGCTTTACGACGGATATATGGTTCTGCGATTTGTCGCATTTCAATGGAAGTTTGGACGCGTGTAGGAACACCGACATTTTCTAATGTATCTTGTAATGCTAAAGCGTTCATCACAGTCGCTAACATGCCCATGTAATCTGCTTGTGCACGTTCCATCCCCATTTGTGCGCCGATTTGACCGCGCCAAATATTTCCACCGCCGACAACAATTGCCATCTCAACACCTAACTCGTGGACTTCTTTGATTTCTTGGATGATTTCTTTGATAACTGGCGGTTTGATCCCAAACCCTTCATCTCCGGCTAAAGCTTCTCCACTTAATTTTAAGACGACACGCTGATATTTTGGTGTGACCATGTTCATTCCTCCAATATTTTCTATTGACATTCTACCATATCCAGATAGTTTAGGCACGAAAATACCTACACACATCTCTTGCCCTAAAAAAAAGAGCTGTGACGAATGTCGCTGCTCCTCATTTCATTCAAATAAGCGATGTGGCCAATGCGGTCTCAAAGAAAATGAAGAAAACTCTTCACTTTCTTTGGACCAAACATCGTACCCATTAATCAAGTCCGTAAACTGGATTATTTTTTCACTTGGTTCATTACTTCTTCAACAAAGTTATCTTCACGTTTTTCGATACCTTCGCCGACTTCAAAGCGGACAAATGTTTTCACAGTTGCGCCTTTAGAAGCAACGTATTTTTCAACAGTCATATCAGGATCTTTAACGAATGGTTGGTCAACCAATGCGATTTCAGCTTTGAATTTGCTCAAACGTCCTTCAACCATTTTTTCAACGATGTTCGCTGGTTTGCCTTCGTTCAACGCTTGTTCAGTCAAGACTGTACGTTCGTGATCTAATTCAGCTTCAGGAATTTGAGTTTCGTTTACATAACGAGGGTTGATTGCTGCTACGTGCATTGCAACGTCTCTAGCAACTGTATCGTCAGTTGTTCCTTCTAAAACAGCTAATACAGCAATACGTCCACCCATGTGTAGGTATCCGCCAAATGCAGCATTGTCATCTTTTTCGATTACTTCGAAACGACGGAAGCTGATTTTTTCTCCGATAACTTGTGTTGCTTCGATCAAGTCAGATTCAACTGTACCTTTTGATGTTTTGATTTTCATTGCTTCGTCCATGTCAGCTGGTTTGTTTTCAGCAACTAGTTCAGCGATTTCTTTTACTAAATCTTGGAACATTTCGTTTTTAGAAACGAAGTCAGTTTCTGAGTTAACTTCAACGATTGCTGCAGTATTTCCTTTCACTGCAACTGAAGCAAGACCTTCAGCGGCGATACGATCGTTTTTCTTCGCAGCTTTAGCCATTCCTTTTTCACGTAAAAGATCAACTGCTTTTTCAATGTCGCCTTCTACTTCAACCAATGCTTTTTTCGCATCCATCATTCCTACGCCAGTCATATCGCGTAGTTCTTTTACCATTTTAGCTGTAACATCTGCCATTTTTACTTCCTCCTAATTATTTTCTTTAAAAAAAGCTGTTTCAAAGGAGAGTGAGGCTTGTCGCCTAGCCTTTGAAACAGCTCCATCATTTAAAAATTATTCTGCTGAAGAGTTGTCGCCTTCTACAACATCAACGATTTCTTCGATTGAAGTTGCAGTGTTTTCTGCTGAAAAATCTTCTTCAACAACTTGATCTTCCCCTTGATTACCTTCGATGAAAGCATCAGCCATTTTTGAAGTGATCAATTTAACGGCACGGATCGCGTCGTCGTTTGATGGGATAACTACATCGATCTCATCTGGATCGCAGTTTGTATCAACCATTGCTACGATTGGGATATTCAATTTGTGTGCTTCTTGAACAGCAATACGTTCTTTACGTGGGTCAACGATGTACATTACATCTGGAATTCTTGGCATATCAGCGATACCACCTAAGAATTTTTCAAGACGTTCACGTTGTTTGTTCAAACCAGCAACTTCTTTTTTAGGTAGAACAGCAAAAGTTCCATCTTCTTCCATTGCATTGATTTGTTTCAAACGAGCGATACGTTTTTGGATCGTATCCCAGTTTGTCAATGTTCCACCTAACCAACGGTGGTTTACAAAGTATTGTCCAGCACGAGTTGCTTCATCTTTGATCGCTTCTTGTGCTTGTTTTTTCGTACCTACGAATAAAGCAACGCCGCCTTCTTCTGCTACGCTCTTCATGTAATCGTAAGCTGCATCTACTAATTTAACTGTTTTTTGTAAGTCAATAATGTAGATTCCGTTTCTTTCTGTGAAGATATATTTCTTCATTTTTGGGTTCCAGCGACGAGTTTGGTGACCAAAGTGTACGCCGGCTTCTAGTAATTGTTTCATTGAAATTACTGCCATGTTTGTTTCCTCCGATTTGGTTTTTATTTTCCCTCTTCTTGTCTTCCAACTCGCTAGCCAACTTTTTCAAGCACCGACCAACGATCCAACAAGAATGTGGATTTATCGAACAGACGATCAAGATACCCGAAGATAGTCTTTTTCTGCTCAACATTCAATAGTTTAACTGAAAAGCAACGAAATTTCAAGAAAAAATATCAACTTATACGTTTTTTTGTCTTTTCTCTTCAAGACTCTTTTTGATTCTTTTCTTTTGCGAAATTTTTATAAGGCATTCGTGAAAATCGAAAGCTAGATCAAAAATAAAGATGGGCAAATCAACGTTTTTTTGTTATGATACTTGTGAAATGTTTCGTTAAAGGAGAAGTAGGATGCGAAAAAATGAGCGACACATATTAATTAAACAAATCATTGAAGATTATACGATCCGTACACAAGATGAAATGTTAAGCAAGTTGACCGAAATGGGCGTCTCTGCTACACAAGCGACGATTTCAAGAGATATTCGTGACTTAAAAATCGTCAAAGCCCCTGATGAGAACGGGGTGTCCCATTTTGTTCTTTTCAAAGAAAAAGAATCGGCAGAGTCAAAAAGCGAAGATGAAAAGCGTTTGATCCAAATGATTGAAGATATCGTGTTGAAAGTGGAACGTGTCCATTTTTTGACCATCGTCCATACCTTACCAGATAATGCCCCGTTGTTTGCTGCTGTATTAGATGAAATCAAACCGCCACATATCGTCAGTACTATCGCTGGTTTCGATACAACGATCATTATTTCAAAAGATGATGAAGATGCGCAGTTAGTTGAAAAATTTTTGCATCATCCGACTGAAACCTCTATTTTTGACCAATAATCAATAGAAAAAAAGGAGTAGAAATCAATTGCGATTTCTACTCCTTTTTTGTGTCAATCCTCTAGCATTTTTTTCTTTTATATTGGATAAATGAATTTTAACTTATTACATTTTTTCCGGAGCATGCAACCCTAATAGACGTAAATCTTCTTTCAGCAAGACAGTCACCGCATAAACTAATGCTAAGCGTGCTTCTTTTTGTTCATCATCCGCTAAGATTTTTGTATGTGCATAGTATTTGTTGAATGCTTGTGCCAATTTGATTGCGTGTTTCGCAATGATCGATGGCTCATATTTTTCACCTGCTTGAAGCACTGTTTCAGGATATTTCTGTACAAGCTTCACGACTTCCCAACTATTTTCATCGTTCAACGCATAATCTTGTTCTTCAGAAGGGACAAAACCTGCTTTATCTAGCAAGCTCATTGCACGTGCATGAGTATATTGTACGTAAGGTCCTGTTTCCCCTTCAAAACGAACAACTTCTTCAAGATTGAAGTCAAACGTATTCAAACGATCATTTTTCAAATCATGGAAAATAACAGCACCGACACCCACTTGTTTTGCGATGACATCTTTGTTTTCCAAATCAGGATTCTTTTCACTGATTTGTTGTTTTGCTGAGTCGATCGCTTCATTCAATACTTCTTCTAGTAAAACGATTTTCCCTTTACGTGTTGATAGTTTTTTTCCACCTTGTGTGATCAAACCAAATGGGATGTGGTGCATATCATCTGACCAGTCAAAGCCTAGTTCTTTCAAAACAGCTTTCAATTGTTTGAAGTGATAGCTTTGCTCATTCCCAACGACATACAATGATTGACTGAAATCATACGTACGTTTACGGTACAAAGCAGCTGCCAAGTCACGTGTGATATATAGTGTCGCACCATCTGATTTTTTGATCAATGCAGGATTTAGGTCATAAGCAGATAAGTCAACGATCTCTGCTCCTTTATCTTCTTGCAAGAGATGTTTTTCTTCAAGTAATTCAACGATCTCATCCATCTTGTCATTGTAGAAAGCTTCTCCGTTCAATGAATCAAAGCGAACTTCTAATAAATCATAGATCTTGTTGAACTCTTTCATTGATTCGTCACGGAACCATTGCCATAGCTCCATTGCTTCTTCGTCGCCTTCTTCTAGACGCTTGAACCAAGAACGAGCTTCATCATTTAATTCAGGTTGTGTTTCAGCTTCTTCGTGGAATTGGACGTATAAACGTAATAACTCATTGATTGGTTCTGCTTTTACCGACTCAGCTGAACCCCATTTTTTGTAAGCAACGATCAATTTACCAAATTGTGTTCCCCAGTCGCCTAAATGGTTGATACGTACTGGTTGATAGCCTAGTTTTTCCATGATGAAACCAATCGAGTTTCCGATCACTGTCGAACGTAGGTGACCCATAGAAATCGGTTTGGCAATGTTTGGTGAAGACATATCGATTGGCACACTTCCTTGGTTTCCGATCGTGCTGTCGCCATAGTGTTCTTTTTCCTTCACTACAGTGCCTAACACTTGCTTACTGATGATTTCTTTGTTCATAAAGAAGTTCAAATATGGACCTACGACTTCGATCTTTTCAAAATTCGTTGCATCGATTTTTTCTGCTAGATCCGCCGCGATCTGTTGAGGTGCTTTACGGAAGATTTTTGCTAATGAGAACGCAGGAAATGCGACATCTCCATGTTCTGCTGATTTTGGATTTTCCAATAATTGGGCAACTTGCTCCAACGTCAAGTCATCTTGTACTACTTCATATAGTGCTTTTGCAACAACATCTTTGTTATTCATCTATTTTCCTCCTATATATTGTTTGCTGTAAAACAAAAAAATCTCTAGCAAATCCATACTTTCCATGAATTTACTAGAGACGAGAATTCCCGCGGTACCACTCCAATTGTCCTAAAAAAGGACCTGCTCCATCTGATATCGGTAGACGACCGTCTGTCTAAAACAGAGTTCTCCAAGTGCGCTTCATTGGGATTTGTTCGTCCGGCTTCCACTCTACCCAGACTCGCTTTGAACGAAATGACACCAATTACTCTCTTGTTCAGCAAACATTGCTCTTATTTAACTTGATTAAATTATAGCAGAAATCCAATCGACTGGCTAGAGTTTTCTTCATAAATAAACGGTGTTCGAAAAGCTGACCTTCAACAATAAGCTAAAAAACCCAAAAATATGAGAAGCTATTTTCTGATTTTCTATCTTATTGCTCAGGTCAAAGCGCTTTTCTCACAACCTAAAATGTCCAGGAGGTCTAAAGGAGAATAAAAACCAACTGGACATTTTATACACACGGTTATAGTAAAACTGTGAGAAAGAGCTTATGCTTCATCCGCAACGATGATCGTTCCTTCTTCTGAAGCCAATAGATTCTCAATGTTTTCTAAAGAAGTAATAATTGCTTTTCCAGCAGGGCGAGCTTCCACAAACGCAATCGCTGCTTCCACTTTTGGCAACATACTTCCTGGGGCAAACTGGTTTTCAGTAATGTACTGTTTCATTTCTGAAACGCCAACTGTTTCTAATTTCTTTTGATCTGGTTTTTGATAATTTACATACACGTTATCGACGCCAGTCAACACGATCAATAAATCTGCACCAATGATCTCTGCTAATTTTTCAGAAGCAAAATCTTTATCGATCACGGCTTCTTTTCCTTCAAGACCTGTCGCTGTTTCCACTACTGGAATACCGCCACCGCCAACAGAAATCGTGATGACACCTTGTTCCACTAATGTTTGGATGACACGAGCTTCTTTGATTGAGATCGGTTTTGGTGAAGCAACAACTTTACGCCAGCCACGACCAGAATCTTCTTTGAACGTTACGGAAGAATCAGCCTTCATTTGTTCATTTGCTTCTTCTTCTGTATAGAAAGGTCCCACTGGTTTGCTCGGATTTTTGAATGAAGGATCATTCTCATCAACGATGACTTGTGTTACTAAAGAAACGACATCTTTATCGATGCCTTTTTCTTTCAACACTTCACCCATTGCATTTTGTAACCAGTAACCGATTGAGCCTTCCGTCATTGCTACACATGTATCCAATGGCATTGCCGGTGTTTTTTCTGAGTCAGCTGCTTGTTGTTGAATCAACAAGTTCCCAACTTGTGGCCCATTTCCATGTGAGATGATCAACTCATCTCCTTGTTCAATAAATTTCACTAAGTATTTTGCTGTTTCCATCAACGCATCTTGTTGCGCTTTTGCACTTGCATCTGTTGATAAAATCGCGTTTCCGCCTAATGCAACGACCACTTTTCTATTTGCCATGTTTATCTCCCTTTCTTTCAGAACATTCTGAATTTTGCCGATGACAAAACAAGCCAGCGTTCCTCTCGAACGATCCTCACGCTGACTCGTTTTGATTATTTACTTGTTAGTGTTTATACACGAGGAATGAATAAGTTTCCTAATGTTGCTGCCATGATTGCTTTGATTGAGTGCATGCGGTTTTCTGCTTGCTCAAATTGGCGTGCATATTTGCTGCGGAACACTTCATCAGTCACTTCCATTTCAGTGATGCCAAAGCGTTCTTTCATTTGCTCACCGTATACAGTCTTAGTATCATGGAACGCTGGTAAGCAGTGTAAGAAGATCAAACGATCTGTATTGTTTGTTTTTTCTACCATATCCATGTTGATTTGGTAAGGTTTCAATAATTTGATACGCTCTTCAAACTTATCTTCTTCACCCATTGATACCCATACGTCTGAGTAAAGAACGTCAGCTCCGTCTACACCTTTCGCTACATCGTCAGTGATCATTAGTTGTGCGCCTGATTTAGCCGCAAACTCTTCAGCCATTTTCACGATTTCTTCTTCAGGTTGTAATTCTTTTGGTGCAACGATACGCATGTTTGTTCCTAAGATCGCACCTGTTACTAATAATGAGTTCGCCATGTTGTTACGGCCATCTCCACAATAAGCAACTGTGATGCCTTCTACTTTACCGAAGTTTTCTTGGATCGTTAAGAAGTCAGCGATCATTTGAGTTGGATGCCATTCGTCCGTTAAACCATTCCATACAGGCACGCCTGAGTATTCTGCCAATTCTTCAACCATTTGTTGGCTAAAGCCGCGGAACTCGATTCCGTCGAACATGCTTCCTAATACTTTCGCTGTATCTTCAGTTGATTCTTTTTTACCCAATTGGATATCATTCGCACCTAAGTATTCAGGATGCGCACCAAGATCGATTGCTGCAGTTGTAAATGCGGCACGAGTACGTGTTGATGTTTTTTCAAATAGTAACGCAATATTTTTTCCTTCTAAGTAATGATGTGGGATGCCACGTTTTTTCAAATCTTTCAAGTGTTGAGAAAAGTCGATCAAATACTGTAACTCTTCCTTTGTAAAATCTTTTTCTGCTAATAAACTTCTTCCTTGAAATACTGATTCTTTCATATGAACATTCTCCTTTAAAATTGTATTCTATTTGATATTTAGGTTAAGAGGAAATCTGATGGCAGCTGACAGTAACTGCCATCAGGAATAAACTATTTTAAATCTTCACGAACTAATGGTTGGCTCATGCAACGAGGGCCGCCACGACCACGTGACAATTCACTTGAAGTGATTTCCAATACTTTGATACCGTAGCTTCTCAATAACTCATTTGATACATAGTTACGGTTGTAAGTAACTACTACACCAGGAGCGATTGCTAATGTGTTTGAGCCATCATTCCATTGTTCACGAGGAGCAACGATCGCATCACCATTACCAGTAGGGATCAACACTAGATCATCTAACCCTAAAGCTGATTTCAATGACTCTTGTAAATCATCTGAATGAGAGATCGTGATATCATCGCCAGCTTGTTCAATTGTAAAGACATCCATTTTTCCTTCTTTACTTTGGATCGCTGGGTGGATCGTGAACTTATCATGGTCAACCATTGTAAATACTGTATCTAAATGCATCATCGCACGGTTATTTGGGATCTTGATTGCCAAGACTTTTTCAAATCCTGAATTTTTCGCAAATAAGTGACGTGCTAAACGCTCGATTGCTTTTGCATTTGTTCGTTGTGAGATACCAACAGCGACAACTGTGTCACTAAGGATCAATTCATCTCCACCTTCGATATGGTCTGGATTTTCACGATCCAACCATACCTCAACGCCTTTATTTGCAAAACGTGGATGGTGTTTCAAAATGTATTCTGTGAACATTGACTCACGACGACGTGCTTCAAACGCCATCTTATTCACTGTCATTCCGTTCCCCATTGATGCGGAAGGGTCTCTCGTGAAGTATAAGTTAGGCATTGGGTCCATGTAGAATGGATAATCATCATCAGCTGATAGATCATATAAGCTGCGTGATTTAACATCGATATCTTTTGTACGAACACCAGCCATGATCTTATCAACCATATCTTGTGTATCCATTGATAGAAGGAACTCATGAAGACCATCTCTAACAGCATTTGATGCAATGAAAGATTCGTCTAACATTTTATTTAAAAATTGCTCTTTGACATTACCCGCATCGATTGCTTCAGCTGCCAATTTTTCTAGATATAATGTTTCTGCCCCTTCACTTTGAAGTACTTGTGCAAATTCATCATGCTCAGCTTGTGCGATCGGTAAATATGGAATATCATCGAACAACAAACGGTCCATAATATCTGGCGTTAGATTTTCCACTTCTTGTCCAGGTCGTTTTAATAATACTGTCTTTAACTTCCCTATCTCAGAGAAAACGTGAATCGGTTTATCCATGTTGTGTTGCCTCCTTCGTTTTGTTTACATTCTTAGAATAAACCGGTTTTGTAATCACTTTCATGCTTTTCTCGCATTTAAAACGAGAAGAATCTCACATTATTAAACATTAATTAAATAATTAAACATTTTTGCAACTTTTATTAATAATTTCTCTTTTTTTTATACTGAAAACTCTCTCAAAAAAATTTTTATTCATCAAATTTTTTTTTATGTATATTTTTAAACTCCACTTAAATTAAGCTTGTTAGCGTTTACTTTATGTATATTATTTGTTTTTTATACAGTTTTATGATAGGTCAACAAAATTTATTCATTCGTTTTGTATAATTCTTACATAATAACAAAGTCTATTGATTTTTTATAATAAATTGCTTTTATCTGCGTGTATTTTCTCTTTTCTAAGAAACGTGATTCTACGGACAGTACCAAATGGTATTTATGACTGATCTTTATAAATCGTTATGTCCTCTCTTTTGAAAAATAG